>NZ_PSWQ01000004.1:0-77966 GCF_002932915.1 Rathayibacter sp. RFBD1 | reverse complement strand
GCAGGGCCGGAGCCGCCGGCCCCCGCCGACGGCTCCGGCCCTGCCGCGCCCGTCGCCCCGCAGGCGCCCTCCGAGAGCACCGCTCCCGACACCGAGGACGCCCCCACCGGAAGCTGATACCCGACCACCCGCCCCGGTCGCCCGGGGGGACGCCGACGGCCCGGAGGACACTGTCCCCCGGGCCGTCGGCGTCCGTCAGCGCGCGTCGCGGCGGCGGCGCGTGACTCCGAGCGCGAGCGCTCCGCCGGCGAGCAGGGCGAGGGCCGCCGCGGCGGTCCAGCCCGTCTCGACGCCGGTGCTCGCGAGTCCCGAGCCGGTCCGCGGAGGAACGGCGCCGGCCGGAGCGGGAGCCGGCGTGCGGGTCGGCTCGGCCGTGGACGGCGCGGTCGGCTCAGCCGTCGGCGCGACCGTGGGCTGCGCGGTCGGCGCCGTTGTCGGCTCAGCCGTCGGCCCCGGAGTCGGTACCGTCCCCGTCCCGAACACGGACTCCGCGGAGCCGAGCGACGCGAGCACCGTCTCGCCGTTCGCGTCGTCCACGCCGTCGTTGTCGGTCACCGCGAACACCTCGCCGGAGCCGGTGATTCCGAGGCCCTCGAGCTTCTCCTGGGTCCAGCCGTTCCCGGCCTGCAGCGCGGGCAGCACGTCGACCGCGAGCGTCTTCTCGAGCATCGGCAGCGTCTCGCCGACCGCCGCGCCCGCCTCCGTCGGCAGCGGCACCGTGTACACGGCCTTCAGCGCGGCGTCCGGCCCGTTGAGCTTGTCGCGCTCGATCACCGCGAGCGTGCCCGCGGGGGTCAGCGTGATCTCCGAGAGCCCGTTCCAGTCGCCGTCCGCCCCGGACACGGCCTCCAGCGGGTAGCCGAAGAAGCTCCAGCTGTCGGCGGCGACGTCGTAGCGCCCGATCCGGACCACTCCGTCGGCGTCGATCGAGGCCTCGCGCTGCAGCGCCGTCCAGACGATCTCACCGGCGGCGCCGTCCTCGACGGTCACTCCCTCGAAGCCCTGCTTGCCCAGCGCGGTGGCGAGCTCCGCGGGCAGGGCGATCCGCTCGGTCACCGCGGCGTCCGTGTCGAGCCGCAGGAGCGCGTTGCCGTCGCCTGTCCCGCCCTCCGTCACGGCCCAGAAGCCGCCGTCGACGCGGGCGGCGATCCCCTCCAGATCCAGAGCGGCGGGCTCGCCGCCCTCGGTCACCGTGAGGGTCGTGTCGAGCAGCGTCGGCGAGACGGAGGTGTCGATCGAGTGGAGGGTGCTCGGCGCGTAGGCGCTGTCGGTCACCGCGTACAGGCGGTCGGGCGCCGCCGGGTCGGTAGAGAGGCCCGAGAGCGCACCCCAGGGCAGCGGCGATCCGTCGACGTCGGCCGACAGCACGGTCGGGAACGCGGGGGCGGAGGCGCCGAGCGCGTAGAGCTGCACGCTCGCGCGGACGGCGGCCTCGGCGTCGTCCGTCTCGCTCGAGACGACCAGCAGGTCGCGCTCGGGCAGGGCGAGCAGCCCCTCCGGGCCGGGCGTCGACGGCAGCGCCTGCACGAAGCGCGGCGCGGTCGGCTCCGACACGTCGTAGACGGCCACGAAGTTCGCCCGCTCGGCGCCGACGAACACGTAGGGGACGCCGTCGAAGGTGGCCGAGAGCAGGCCCTCGGGCTCGGAGCCCTTCGCGTCGGAGCGCTTGTCCGGGTAGAGCCCGAGGCGCACCGCGAGGTGGTCGAACGAGTTCCCGGCGTCCCACTGCACGGCCCCGGTCGCGGCGTCGAGGATCGACCAGCCGCGCGTGCCGCCCTTCCAGTCGCCCTCGTTCGCGATCGCGACGTGGTCGTCGCCGACCCAGCCGATCGCGTCGGGCTCGCGCGGGACGTCGGTGATCGAGCCGGTCAGCGAGATCGAGTCGTCGTCGAGCGTGTCGATGCCGCCGACGGAGGCGGTGCCCGCGGTGTACGAGGCGGTGACGGAGCGGGTGGCCAGGTCGACGATCGCGACGGCGTTGTTCTCCTGCAGCGTCACGGCGACGGCCGTGTCGGCCGGGTTGATCGAGACGTACTCGGGCTCCGGGTCCGACGGGGCGTCGAGGCCGGCGAGACCGGTGAGGTCGACGTGCTCCGGCACCCAGGCGGAGGGGTCGCCCGCGAGGTCCATCACCACGAGCTCCCCGGCGGGCGCCTGCGGGAGGTCGCCCTCCTCGCCGCCCTCGGGGGCGAGGTCCTCGTCGCGCTGGTTCTCGATCGCGATGACCGCGGTCGAGCCGTCGGTGGTGACGTCGATGGAGTCGGGCTGGCCGCCGAGCTCGATGCTCGCGACGGGCGCGAGGTCGTCGGCGTGCAGCACGCTGACGTGGCCGGAGGGGTTCGCGAAGTCGCCGTCGCTCGTGTCGACCACCGCGAGGACGTACTCGCCGGTCGCGTAGACCGACGTCGGCTCGCCGCCCACGCCGACGCCGCCGCGCGGCTCGGGGGCGTCGGGGTCCGAGATGTCGAGGACGTCGATGCGCTGCCCGGCGGAGTCCGTCGAGTAGACCAGGCGGCCGTCGGGCGACGCGCTCGAGATCTCGGCGACGGCGGAGTCGGCGGACGGGTCGGCCGCGTTGAGGTAGGCCGGCACCGTGGCGATGCGGGTGAAGAAGGAGTCGCCCGCGGCGGAGGCGGGCAGGGCCGCGGCTCCGAGGGTGCAGCCGGCGAGGGTGACGGTGAGGGCGAGGGCGGCGGTGCGGGTGCGGGTGCGGGTGCGGGTGTGACGAGAGGACACGGGTCTCCTGAGCGGCTTCGAAGGAACCCGCCCACGCTGGCCGCCCCCGGTGAACGCCCCGTCGCCCGCAGGTGTCCACCCGGCGAACGCGCGGTGGCGGAGCCGCGACCGGGCGGGGGTCTCGAGACGCCGCGTGCCGCAGTCCGCCGCACGGACGCCTCGAGATCCGCCAGGCGGCGTGGTCAGCGTGCGAGGCCCTCCGCGGCCGAGCCCCAGGAGCCGAGGGCCGCGCGGACTCGCTCGTCGCGCGCGAGCGTCAGCGCCTCCGCGTACCCCTCCTCCAGCACGTCGTCGAGCCGCACCCGCGCACCCGTCTCGGAGGAGCGGACCGCCGCCTCCACCATCGCGAGGCTCCGCACGTTCGAGTGCACCTCGCCCGAGGGCACCGCCCCCGAGCCCAGCACCCGCACGAACTCCGCGAGCGAGCCCGCGATCTCCTCGGGCACGGGCTCGAGCGCGGCGGTCCGCACCGGCTCCGACTCGCGCGACTGCCACTCCGGAGCGCCGTCGCCGTCCCAGTGCGCGGTGCCGCCGGCCCCGTTCACGCGCCAGTCGCCGTTCCACGAGGTCTCGAGGCCGTCGGCGCACCAGCTGCCGGTGTAGCTGAAGCGCACTCCGCCGGCGAACTCGAACACGGCGCTCGCCGCGGCTCCGTCGGCGTACCAGCTCCAGGCCGGGTTGTACTCCTCGCAGTAGACCGCGACCGGGTCGCTGTCGAGCAGATACCGCGCCGCGTCGAAGGCGTGGATCGCCATGTCGACCAGGAGCACGTGGTCCATCTCGTCGCGGAAGCCGCCGAAGCGGGGCGCCTTCGCGAAGTGGACGGAGGCGGTGCCCAGCTGCCCGAGCCCGGCGATCTGCTCGCGGAAGGCGGTGATCGCCGCGTAGTAGCGGCGCGACTGGCTGGTCATCAGGAGCCGGCCCGAGGCCTCGGCCGTCGCCGCGAGCACCAGCGCCTCGGCGATGGTCGGCGCGATCGGCTTCTCGGAGAGCACGGGCAGCCCGGCGAACAGCGCCTCCGAGCTGACGGGCAGGTGCGCCCGCGGCACGGTCACGTTGACCACGGCGTCGGCGCCGGAGCGCGCGGCGACCTCGGCGACGGAGGTGCCGACCGCGACCGGGCCGACCCCCTCCTCCTCCGCGGCAGCCGTGGCGAGGTCGACGTCGAGGTCGACCAGGCCGACGAGCTCGGCGTCCGGGGAGTCGCGGATGGTGCGGATCCAGGCGCGGCCCATCGCGCCGGCGCCGACCTGGACGAGGCGGACCGTCATCGGACGAGCGCTCCCTCGTAGTCCTGGCCGTTGTGGAAGTCCTCGGTCTCGTAGCGCTGCAGCACCGGGAGGCGGCGCTCGGGGCGCGAGGAGCGCACCCACTCGACGCCGTTCGCGATCACGCGGCGCACCTCGGCCTGGTGGTAGACGGGGTAGTCCTGGTCGCCGGGGGAGAAGAAGAAGATGCGCCCGTGGCCGCGCTTCCAGGTCATGCCGGAGCGGAAGACCTCGCCGCCCGTGAAGGTCGAGAGGAACACGAGCTCGTCGGGCGCCGGCACGTCGAAGAACTCGCCGTACATCTCCTGCTGCGGGATCAGGAAGGGGTGCGGGATCCCCTGGGCGATGGGGTGCGTGGGGTCGACGGTCCAGACCAGCTCGCGGTCCTGCTCCGAGCGCCAGCGCAGCGTGCAGGTGGTGCCCATGAGCTTGCCGAAGATCTTCGACCAGTGGCCGGAGTGCAGGACGACGAGGCCCATGCCCGAGAGGACGTGGCGCTGGACGCGCTCGACGATCTCGTCGGAGACGTCGCCGTGGGCCATGTGGCCCCACCAGACGAGCACGTCGGTGGCGTCGAGGACGTCCTCGGTGAGGCCGTGCTCGGGCTCGTCGAGCGTGGTGGTGGAGACGGTGGCGCGCTCGCCGAGGTTCTCGCGGATGCCGTCGGCGATCGTGCTGTGCATGCCGTCGGGGTAGATCGCGCGGACCTTCTCCTCGATCTGCTCATGGCGGTTCTCGCCCCAGACGAGGACGCGGACGGGGGAGGAGGGTGTGGTCACGGTGTTCCTTCTTCGACGGTGGAGACGGTGCGGCAGTGGGCGGCCCGACGCGGGGTTAACCGCTTTACCGGCCGCGTCTCCTAGGATGCGGGAGACGTCCGCCCCGCGTCAACCACGGCCGGGCGGCGCGAGCGGAGGAGGCGCGGTGGCCACGATGAGGGACGTCGCGCGCCTCGCGGGGGTCTCGATCGCGACGGTGTCGTTCGTGGTCAACGACACCAAGCCCGTCTCGCCCGAGACCCGCGAGCGGGTGCGGGCGGCGATGCGCGAGCTCGGCTTCCGGCCGCACGCCCTGGCCCGCGCCCTCGCTCGGCGCCGCTCCGGGATCGTCGCGGTCGTCTATCCGCTCGTGTCGAGCCGGCCGCTCAACACCGCCACCTCGTTCCTGCTCGGAGCCGCCGAGGCCGCGGCGGAGCAGGACCACTCGATCGTCCTGTGGCCGACGGTCGGCGGCTCCGACCGCCTCGCGGACCTGCGCGCCGACGGCCTGATCGACGGCGTCGTGCTGATGCAGGTCACCAGCGAGGACGAGCGCGTGCCGGTCCTGCGGGACTCCGGCACGCCCTTCGCCCTCATCGGGCGCACCCGCGACCCGTCCGCCCTCGACTGGGTCGACATCGACTTCGAGGGCATGGTCGAGGAGGCGCTCGGCCGGCTCGCCGGCGTGGGGCACGCGCGGGTGGCGCTCGTGCTCGGCCCGGACCGCGACGCCGCGGCCGACTTCGGCCCCTACGCGCGCACCCAGGAGGCGTTCGCACTCGCCTGCGCGGCCCGCGGCGTCGAGGGCGTGCTGCTGCGCTGCCAGGAGTCGCCCGCCGGTGGCCGCACCCTCGCCCGCTCGTTCGACCCCTCCTCCGCGACCGCCGTGGTGATCGTCAACGGGGGCGCCGCCGTCGGATTCGCGCACGAGGTGCGGCACCGCGGGCTGCGCGTGCCCGAGGACCTCTCGATCGTCCTGCTCGCCTCCGACCCCGACGTCGCCGACCTGGCCGACCCGGCGCTCGACCTGCTCGTCGCGCCCGGCCGCGAGCTCGGCCGCCGCGGAGTGGAGGCGCTGCTCGCCCGCCTCGCCGACCCGGCGGCGCCGCTCCTCCAGGAGCGCATCGGCGGCCCGTGGCGCCCCGGCGGCTCGGTCGCCCCTCCGCGCTGACGGCCGGCGCCCCGGGAAGCCCCGGGAGCACGCGCTACGGCACGATCGAATCGATGTAGCCGCCGTCGACGCGCACGGCGGCGCCCGTGGTGGCCGAGGCGAGCGGGGAGGCGAGGTACGCCACCATGTGGGCGATCTCCTCCGGCTCGATGAGGCGCTTCAGCAGCGACTGCGGCCGGTGCAGGCGCATGAACTCGCGCTGCGCCTCCTCCCACGGGAGCTCGCGGTCGACCAGCTCGTAGACGAAGTCCTCGACGCCGCCCGTGTGGGTCGGCCCGGCGAGCACGCTGTTCACCGTCACCCCGGTGCCGGCGGCGGCCTTGGCGAAGCCTCGCGAGACGCCCAGCAGCGCGGTTTTCGACACTCCGTAGTGGATCATCTCGGCGGGCGTGACGACGGCGGAGTCGCTGCCGATGTAGAGGACGCGGCCCCACTCGCGCTCCATCATCCCGGGGAGGTAGGCGCGGGTCAGGCGCACGCCGGTGAGCACGTTGACCTCGAAGTAGCGGCGCCACTCGTCGTCGTCGATGGAGAGCGCATCGGCGGAGCCGAAGATCCCGAGGTTGTTGACGAGCACGTCCACGTCGGCGGCCGCGCGCAGGAGGGAGGCCGTGCCCTTCTCCGTCGACACGTCGGCGGCGACTCCGCGCACCCGCGCCTCCGGCACCGCCGCGCCGACGGCCTCGATCGCCCGGCGGATCGACCGCTCGGAGCGGGCGTTCACGATCACCTCGGCGCCCGCCTCCGCGAGCGTCGTCGCGATGGCCAGCCCGATGCCCTGCCCCGACCCCGTGACGAGGGCCGTGCGCCCGGTGAGATCCAACCCGATCATGCTGCTCCGCTCCGCGCCGCCGCCCGCCGGCCGCGCTCGGGGTCGAGCATGCCACCGAGCCCTGACATCCGGCCCACTCCCGGCTGAGGACGCCCGCGGGTCGCCGCGGCGTCGCTCGGAACGGCGGAGACCGTTGCCAACCTGACACTCGTGCGTTACGGTCTAACCAATCGGCAATACGTATTACCCGCGGGTAGTAGGCCGGTGACCCAGACTGTCGACGAGGACGAGGCGGACGCGTGACCCCGATGCAAGCAGATGTCGCCGTGATCGGCGGCGGACTCGGAGGAGTGGCCGCGGCGATCGCCCTCGCCCGCAACGGCCTCTCGGTCGTGCTGACCGAGCAGTACCCGTGGCTGGGCGGTCAGCTCACCTCGCAGGGCGTCCCGCCGGACGAGCACACCTGGGTCGAGCAGTTCGGCGTCACCGCCGACTACCGGCGCCTCCGCGACGGCATCCGCGGCTACTACCGCCGCAACTACCCCCTCACCGCCGAGGCGATGCGCGACGACCGCCTGAACCCCGGCCGCGGACTCGTGAGCAGGCTCTGCGCCGAGCCCCGCGTCGCCGTCGCCGTGCTCGACGAGATGCTCGCCCCCTACCGCTCGAGCGGAGCGATCCGCGTCGTCACCGGCGTCGTCCCCTTCGCCGTCGACGGCGGCCCGGGCCGGATCGAGCGCGTCCTGCTGCGCGACGCGGTCTCGGGCGAGGAGCTCGCCGTCTCCGGACGGTACGTGGTCGACGCGACCGAGACGGGGGAGCTGCTCCCCCTCGCGGAGGTCGACTACGTCACGGGCTCCGAGTCGCGCGACGAGCACGGCGAGCCCAGCGCTCCCGCCGTCGCCGACCCGATGAACGTGCAGGCCGTCACCTGGTGCTTCGGCTTCGACAGCGCGGACGGCGACCACACCATCGAGCGCCCGGCCGACTACGACTACTGGCACGAGTACGAGGTGCCGTTCTGGGGCGGGAAGCTCCTCTCCTTCACCGCGCCGAACCCGAGGACGCTGCGCCCCGAGACCCGCACGATGCACGTGAACGCCGTGGGCGACACCCGCACCGCGGACCAGCGCGCGCAGGGCGGGGACACCGACCTCTGGATGTTCCGCCGGATCCTCGCGACCGAGACCCTCCGACCGGGCGCGCTCGACAGCGACATCGTGCTCGCGAACTGGCCGATGCTCGACTACCTCGACAGCTCGATCCTCGACGTGCCGGAGCCGGAGAAGCACCTCGCCGGCGCCCGCGCGCTCTCGCTGTCGTACTTCTACTGGCTCCAGACCGAGGCGCCCCGGCCCGACGGCGGCCGCGGCTGGCCCGGGCTCCGGCTCCGCGGCGACGTGATGGGCACCGCCGACGGCCTCGCGCAGGCCCCCTACATCCGCGAGTCCCGCCGGATCCGCGCGCTCACCACCGTGCGCGAGCAGGACGTCTCCGTCGCCGCCCGCGGGACGGGGAGCCCCGCGCGCTTCGACGACTCCGTCGGCGTGGGCATGTACCGGATCGACCTGCACCCGACCACCGGAGGCGACAACTACCTCGACGTGGAGTGCTCGCCGTTCGAGATCCCGCTCGGCGCCCTCGTGCCGCGCACCCCGACGAACCTGCTGCCCGGGGGCAAGAACATCGGGACGACGCACATCACCAACGGCGCGTACCGCCTCCACCCCGTGGAGTGGAACATCGGCGAGGCCGTCGGCGAGCTGGCGGCCCTCGCCCTCGCCGAGGACCTGTCGCCCCACGAGATCGCCGCCGACCCCGCCCTCGTCGCCCGCCTGCAGGCGAGGCTCGAGTCGCGCGGCGTAGAGACCCACTGGCCCGACGTCGTCGGGTACTGACCGGGAACACCGAGAAGACCATTGGAGAAAGAGAGACGATGAGACCAGCGAAGAAGCTGATGGCCTCGCTCGCCGCAGTCGGAGTGATCGCCGCCCTCTCGGGCTGCGGCGCCGCCGGCGGCGGGGACGACTCAGCACCCGTCGCTCTGAGGATGTCCGTCTGGACCTCCGACGAGAAGCAGCTCGCCCTGTTCGACTCGATGGCCGACGAGTACATCGCCGACCACCCCGAGATCGAGTCCGTGACCTTCGAGTCCCTCCCGTTCGCGGACTACAACTCGACCCTGACCACGCAGGCCGCGGGCGGCAACGCCCCCGACCTCGCCTGGGTCGGCGACATCGCGAAGGACCTGATCGACGCCGGAGCGCTCGCTCCACTGACCGAGACCTTCGAGGGGACCGAGGGCTACGAGTACGACGACATCCTGCCCAGCGTGGCGCAGTCGTTCAGCCAGGACGGCGAGCTCTACGCGTACCCGTTCTCCAACTCGCCCTTCGCGCTGTACGTGAACCAGGACCTCATCGCGCAGGCCGGGCAGACCGTCGACCCCGCGACGCTCAGCTGGGAGGACGTCGACCGCATCGGCGCGGCCGTCAACGAGTCGACCGGCAAGGCCGGCTACATCATCCGCGACTTCGACTTCTCGGGCTGGCTGAGCCTCGCGAACCTCTGGGCGGGCTGGGGAGCCCAGCCGTGGAGCGACGACGGGACCCAGTGCACGATGGACTCGCCCGAGATGGTGGAGGCGTTCCAGTTCTTCCACGACTCGGTCTACGTCAGCGGCGCGACCCCCGGACCCGGCGTGACGGCGGACTTCTTCGCCGGCGACGCCGCGTTCACGACCGCGCAGGTCTCGCGCGCGAGCCTGCTCGACGGCTCGTTCCCCTTCGAGATCTACCCGCTGCCCGTCGGCCCCGCCGGCGAGTACGGCAACATCGGCCAGGCCGGCATGGCGGCGCTCGCGGGCGGCGACCACGTGGAGGAGGCGACCGGCTTCCTCTCGTTCATGACCAACCCGGAGAACTCCGCCAAGCTCGCGCAGTTCTTCCCGCCGCCCCGCGAGTCGCTGCTGTCCGGTGAGGAGCTGGCGAAGGTCAACACCCGCCTCAGCGCCGAGCAGCTCGACCGCGTCGTGGTCGACGAGCTCGCCGACGTGTCCGCCACCCCTCCGGTGACGAGCCCCGCCGAGATCACCTCGGTCGGCAAGACGGCGCTGGACCGCATGTGGTCGGCCGACGCCGACGTCGCCGAGGTGCTCGGAGGCGTCTGCGACGCCATCGCGCCCGTCCTCCAGGGGAAGTGATCCCGTGACCGCGACCTCGACGGACAGCCGCCGATCCGCTCCCGCCGGCGCCTACTGGAACCTCCGGCGCCGCGACGCGCTCGCCGGCTGGCTCTTCATCGCGCCCCAGCTGCTCGGTGTGATCGTGTTCGTGCTGCTGCCCGTCGGGCTCGCGGTCTGGTTCAGCCTCAACGAGTGGAACGTCTTCACCGGCTCCATGACCTTCGTGGGCGGCGAGAACTACGAGCGGGCGATCAACGACCCGAGCATCGGCGCGGTGCTCGGCACGACCGCGGTCTTCTCCGGGGGAGTGGTCGTCCTGAACCTCGCCCTCGGGCTGGGCCTGGCCGTGCTGCTCAACCGGAGGATCCCGGGCGGCGCCCTGTTCCGCACGCTCTTCTTCTCGCCCGTCGTCATCTCGGTGGTCGCCTGGACCCTCGTCTGGGGCTTCCTCCTCCAGGACAACGGCGCGATCAACGGCCTGCTCTCGCTGGTCGGCCTCGACGGGCCGAACTGGCTCCAGGAGGGACCCACCGCGATGGCGAGCGTCATCGTCACGCAGGTCATCCGCAGCGTCGGCGTCAACATGGTGCTCTTCCTCGCCGCGCTGCAGGGAGTGCCGGGCGACCTCTACGAGGCGGCCCGCCTGGACGGCGCGAGCCCCCGCGCGATCTTCTTCCGGATCACGCTCCCGCTCATCTCGCCCACCCTGCTCCTCACCGCCATCCTCACGATCGTCGGCTCGCTGCAGGCGTTCGCGCAGGTCGCCGTCCTGACCGAGGGCGGGCCGGAGCTGTCGACGACAGTGCTCGTCTACTACGTGTTCCAACAGGCCTTCGAGTTCAGCGACATCGGCTACGGCGCGACGCTCTCGCTGATGCTGCTCCTCTTCGTCCTGATCCTCACGGTCGTGCAGTGGCAGCTGCGCAGGAAATGGGTCTTCTATGAGAACTGACGCCGTCGTCGAGCAGGGGACCCCGCTCACGCCACGCCTCGAAGCCGTCCCGGAGCCGCCCGTCAAGCGCCGCCGCGGCCGCAGCCCGCTCATGACCGCCCTGCTCGTCGTGACGCTGATCCTGCTCGTGCTGCCGTTCGCGGTGCCGACGTTCTGGATGATCGCCTCGTCGTTCAAGCCGGTGAACGAGATCTTCTCGAACCCGCCGACCCTGCTGCCGGACTCGCCGAGCCTGGCGGGCTACGCCGAGGCGTTCCGGTTCCAGCCGTTCGCGCTCCAGTACTGGAACAGCCTCTACATCGCGGTCACGGTCACCGTGGTGACGCTGCTGGTCTCGAGCCTGGCCGGCTACGCCTTCGCCCGGATCCCGTTCCCGGGACGCAACGCGGTGTTCCTCGTCGTCCTGACCGGCCTGCTGGTGCCGACGGAGGTGACGATCATCCCGCTGTTCCAGATCTTCCGGCAGCTCGGCTTCATCGACACCCACGTGCCGCTGCTGCTGGTGCCGATGGTCGGAGCGCCGGCGGTGCTGGGCACGTTCATCATGCGGCAGTACTTCATCGCGATGCCCGGCGAGCTCGAGGAGGCCGCGCGCCTGGACGGCCTCGGCCGCTTCGGGATCTGGCGGCGCATCTTCCTGCCGCTGTCCAAGCCCGCGCTGTCGGCCGTCGCGATCCTGACCTTCCTCGGGTCCTGGAACATGTACCTCGAGCCGACGGTCTACCTGACCTCGCCCGAGCTCTTCACCCTGCCCCAGGCGCTCACCCGCTTCACCGACGCCTACGGCGGGGAGATGTGGGACGTGCAGCTCGCCGCGGCGACGATGACGGTCGTGCCCGTGCTGGCCGTGTTCCTCCTCGCTCAGCGGCAGTTCGTGGAAGGGCTCGCGCACTCCGGTCTGAAAGGCTGACCCGGTGTTCACGGATCGCCCCCTCGCCGCCCTCCGCGAGTTCCGTGCGGAGGTCGCGGAGCCCGACGACTTCGACGCCTTCTGGCGGGCCACCCTCGCGCTCGGGCGGGAGGGCGGCCCCGCCGTGAGCGCCGCGCCGGTCGACGCGGGCCTCCCGCTGGTGCGGGTGCGGGACGTGCGGTTCCCCGGCTTCGCGGGCGAGCCGATCGCCGCCTGGCTGGTGACCCCCGCGGTCGACCCGGGCGCCCCGCTCCCCGTGGTGATCGAGTACCCCGGGTACGGCAGCGGACGGGGCCGTCCGATCGAGCACCTCTGGATCGCCGCCGCCGGGTACGCGCACCTGGTCGTCGACGCGCGAGGCCAGGGAGCCGGCCGCCTCGCCCGCTCCGGAGCCACTCCCGACCCCCACGGCAGCGGACCCGCGTACCCCGGGGTCACGACCCGCGGCATCGAGTCGCCCGAGACGTACTACTACCGGCGCCTGATCGCGGACGCGGCGCTCGCCGTCGACGCCGTGGAGGCGCTCCCCGGGCTGGACCCGGACCGCGTGTCGGTCTTCGGCGGCAGCCAGGGCGGAGCGCTCGCGACCGCCGCGGCGGCGCTGCGCCCCCGGGTGCGCGCGGCGATCGCCCTGGTGCCCTTCCTCTCCGACGTCCTGCGCGCCACGACCGTCACGAACGAGGCGCCCTACGTGGAGATCGCCCGCTACCTGGCGACCCGCCCCGAGGACCTCGACGCCGTCGAGCGGACCCTCTCCTACGTCGACGGCGTCCACTTCTCCCGGCGCCTGGGCTGCCGGGTGCACCGCTCGGTCGGCCTGATGGACCCGATCTGCCCGCCCTCGACGGTCTTCGCCTCCCACAACGTCTCGGGCGGCGAGACGTCGATCGACGTGTGGCCGTACAGCGGGCACGAGGGCGGCGGGGTCGGCGACCGCGAGCGGGCGCTGGAGGTGCTGCGGGAGGTCCTCGGGTGACCGCGCGGGCGTGACCCCGCGTCTCAGGACGTCGCGGCGTGCGCGCTCCCGGAGCCGAGGGCGGACAGCGCCGCGTCCAGCCGGCGTCGCGCGTCGGCTGCTCCGCGCGCGGAGATCAGGGCGGACGCCAGGGCGGCGGCGTCGACCGCGGTGAGGTCGACCGCGAGAGCCTCGAGCTCGGACTGCTGGGCGCGCGAGAGCGCGACGCAGCGCGCGCCCGTCCCGAAGAGCGCCGCCAGCCACGACGCCGTGGCGGAGGGGGGCACGCTGACGAAGGTGGGCACGGCGGCCGAGGCCGTCAGTGCCAGCCGCAGGATCGCGAGGAGGGACGGGTGCCACAGGATCTCGTCGGCCCGCTCCTGGGCGTCCCGCCGGCCGGACGGGGAGGAGCAGGCGAGAGCGAGCCTCCCCGCGTCGATGTGGACGAAGTCGCTCTCCTGCGCGATCGACGACGTGAGCAGGGCGGCGGCGGGGGAGGCGATGGAGGCGCCGACGGTGTGGAAGCCCGCCCAGCGGGCCGCCTCGACCTCGCGGCCGATGGCGTCGGAGTCGTGCACGCCTGTCACCGCCAGCCACAGCCCCGTGCCGGGATGCTCGCGCTGCCTCTCCGCCAGGCGGCGTCGACGGGCCGGGTCCTCCTGGAAGCGCTCGACGTCGGCCTCGACGATCGCCACCCGGCAGCCGCTGCCGGCGAGCACGGCGTCGATCCCGGCGGCGTCGCACCCGCCCGCGGCCCCCTCGCCCGCCGTGCCGGACGGCGCCGGCACGAACGCCACGTCCGCGCCGACGGCGGCCGCGAGCGGCTCGAGGGCGTCGGAGCTCACGACGGACAGTGCCGAGCCGTCCGCCCACACGATCCGGGCGAGTGCGGTGTCGAGCACGGTGCCTCCCCTGCCGAAACGATTTTGCAGGAGCATAGCGTCTCGCCGCGACGCGGGGACGCCGCGGTCACCGCTGCGTGCTCGAGCGCGGGACCAGGACCGGGGCGATCGAGAGCACGGAGGGGGCCGCGACCGCGCCGGGGGAGTCCGTCGCCGAGACCGCGAGGCGGGCGCACGCGGCACCGACCTCCCGCGGGCGCAGGTCGACGGCGGTGACGCCCGCCGCCCTCAGCGCCGCGTGGTCGACGTAGCCGGCGATCAGCGGGCGCCCCTCCCGCTGTTCCGCGAAGGCTCGGACGAGCGGCTCGGCCGATCCCATCGGCACGCCCACGATCGCGTCGGCTCCGGCGGCGGCCAGTCGCCGAGCCGCCAGGAGGACCGTCTCGTCGGAGGAACCGGGCAGGAGCGTCTCGCTCAGGTCCGGGATCGAGCGCTCCTCGAACCAGGAGGCGGAGGCCGCGCAGAGCCGGCGGCCCCACATCACCGTGGTCATCGGAGCGAGCAGCGCCGGGCGCGTCGCACCGCGCTCGACGAGGTGGTCGAGGAGGCTCCGGATCCCCGCTCCGTGATCGATCGCGACGACGGCAGAGGGGGTCGGCGCCCCGTCGGGGACGGTGTCCGCCGTGACCACCGGGCGCCGATCGGCGACGAGCTCCGCGAGACGGGGGGAGTCCACGTCGACGTCCGGCACGAGGAAGGCGTCGACCGGCAGCCGCGGGATGTCGTCGAGCATCGCGCCGGTGATGATCGAGACCGCGACCCCCTGGGTGGCCGCCCACTCCGCGGCTCCCATCGCGAAATCCAGGTAGAAGGAGTCCTCGGCGTCGATCCGGGGCAGCACGAGCCCGATCGAGCCCGCGCGGGAGCGGCGGAGATTGCGGGCGCCCGCGTGCGGCGCGTAGTCCAGGGTCTGCGCGACGCGCTTGACCCGCTCGCGCGTGGCGTCGCTGACCCGTCCGGTGCCGGCGAGCGCGGAGGACGCCGTCCCGACCGACACCCCGGCGGCGAGCGCCACGTCACGAAGGCTCGTCCGCTGGTCCTGCACGCTCCGAATGTACCCGCCGCTCCGGGAGCGGGGCTCGGGAGCGACCCGTCATCTCCCGGCAACACGGCGGGAAACCTGTCCGACATCTGCGGCTCGAGAACTGTCCGCCAGGGGTAACACGACCGACACGGCGCGGAATCGGCGGGCTGCGACTGTCGTCCTGCCCGCCTACGAGAGGAACTGCCTTGCATCCGAATACCCTTCGCCGTCGCGGACGGCTGCTCGCCGCGACGGGAGCACTCGCCGCCGGCGCGCTGGTCCTCGCCGGGTGCACGCCCGACGCCGCGGACGACTCCGCGAGCGCCCGCGCCGACCTCTTCGTCCTCGAGGAGGCGACCATCGCCCAGGCGCAGCACGCGCTCGAGTCCGGAGCGCTGACCAGCGTCGAGCTGACGGCGATGTACCTCGATCGGATCCACGCCTACGACGTCAACGGGATCTCGCTCGACTCGATCCCCGTCCTCGACCCCGGGGTGATGGCGGCGGCCGAGGCGTCCGATGCGCGCCGTGCGGCCGGGGAGACCCTCGGCCCGCTGGACGGCATCCCGTACACGGTCAAGGACAGCTACATGGTCGAGGGGCTCACCGTCGCCTCGGGCTCTCCCGCCTTCGCCGATCTCACCGCGGCGAGCGACGCCTTCACGGTCGAGAAGATCCGTGAGGCGGGAGGCGTGCTGATCGGCAAGACGAACATGCCGCCGATGGCCGGCGGCGGGATGCAGCGCGGCGTGTACGGCCGCGCCGAGAGCCCCTACAACGCCGACTTCCTGCCCGCCGCCTGGTTCTCCGGCTCCTCCAACGGCTCCGGGACGTCCACCGCCGCGAACTTCGCGATGTTCGGCATGGGCGAGGAGACGGTCTCCTCCGGGCGCTCCCCCGCGTCGAACAGCGGGCTCATCGCCTACACGCCCTCCCGCGGGATGATCTCGATCCGCGGCAACTGGCCGCTGTTCCCGGTGCGCGACGTCGTCGTGCCGCACACCCGCACGGTCGACGACATGCTCACGCTGCTCAACACGATCGTGGTCGAGGACGAGAACACGGAGAACGACTTCTGGCGCGACCAGACCGCCGTCGACCTGCCGTCCGTCGAGGACGTGCGCCCCGACGACTTCACGAGCCTGGCCGACGAGGGTGCGCTCGAGGGCGTCCGCCTGGGCGTGCCGAAGATGTACATCGGCGAGGACCTCGGAGGGTCGAACCCGATCCGGATCCGGCCGTCCATCAAGGCGAGCTGGGACGAGGCGGCGGACGACCTGCGCGCCCTCGGCGCTGAGGTCGTGGAGGTCGACCTTCCCGTCCAGCACAATCAGGACCTGGACCGGGTGGGGGCGGTCTCGCCCGAGTCCCGCGGCCTGATGCCCGCGGACTTCGGGGAGATCGAGTTCAGCCGCATCAACCCCTACGCGGCCGAGAAGTTCCTCAAGGCCGTCGGCGACCCGGAGCTGACGTCGTGGACCCAGGTCGACACCTCGAAGGTGTTCCCCAACCCGCCGGGATCCCTCGCGGAGCAGGACGGTGTCAGCTACGGCGGCTACATGGACGCCTACCCCGCCGCGGTGGCGGACGGCGTGCCGGCGGAGTGGTCCGAGGTCGACGGACTGCAGGAGTCGCTCCAGGGGCTCGAGGACACCCGGAAGGTCGACTTCGAGGAGTGGCTCGACGCGGAGGGGCTCGACGGGATCGTCTTCCCGGCGAACTCGGACATCGGAGAGGCGGACGCGGACGTCGACCGCGAGGCCAACACGGTGGCCGATCGGAACGGCAACTACTTCTCGAACATGAACTACACCCTCCGGATGCTGGGGATCCCGACGGTCTCGGTGCCGATGGGGCTGATGGACGACACGCACATGCCGGTCAACCTCACGATCGCCGGTCCCGCGTACGACGATGCCGCGCTCCTCGGCTACGCGTACGCCTACGAGGCGGGCACGCACAACCGCGAGGCGCCCACCCGCACGCCGGCGCTCGCCGGGGAGACCGTCGACCTCGCGGCCTCCCCCTTCCCCGAGCCGGAGCGGCGGTCCGAGTCGGACGCGCCCGAGGCGGCACTCGAGGCCGCGCTCGTCGACGGTGCCCTGCGGCTCTCCGGCACGGCGACGGACGCCAGCGAGCTCGACAGCGTGCGGGTGTCCGTCAACGGGGAGAGGATCGCCGTCGACGGGGGACCGGCCGAGTGGAGCGCGACCCTCGACACGGCGAAGTACCGCCTGCCCGGCGCCTTCGCCGCGGCCGAGCTGTACGTCTCGGTCGTCGTCAAGGACGCGCAGGGCAACACGGCCGTGGTCAGCGAGTCGGTACCGCTCGGCTAGAGGCGGGGCGCCGGCCCCGTTCAGGACGCCGGCGCCTCCTCCATCCCCAGCCGCATCGCCAGGTCCATGGCACGCAGGCGGGCCGGCGAGACGTCGTAGGGCAGGCTCCGGATGATCTCGCCGGCGCTCCGGGCGCGGGAGCCCTGTGCGGGATCGGGGGCCGGCGCGGGGTCCTCGGGCGGGTGCGCCTCGTCCCACGCGTCGAAGATCGCCTCGTCCTCCTCGAGCTGACCGGACTCCTCGACGACGCGCATCAGCCGGGCCTCGAAGGCGTGCCGCTCCCGCGCCACCTGCTCCACCCGGGGGTCGTCCTCGGCGACCGTGTCGTCGAGGGCCTCCTCGGCGGCGTCGACGCGGTCGGCCTCCGCCCGCAGCGCCGGATCGGCGGCCAGGACGACGAAGCGGCCGGCCTGGGAGACGGCGCCCAGCGGGCCGAACATCCGCTCGGTGACCAGCAGGGTGTCGAGGTCGGCCTGGCGCAGCGAGCCCTCGGGTGCGCCCTCGAGGCGGCGCGAGACGATGTCGTCGAGCAGCCCCAGTCGGCCGCCGAGGGTCCGCATGCGCCGGACCGAGGCTCGCTTCCGCTGCAGCTCCTCCTCCTGCGCGGCGAGCGCGGCGTCCAGCCGCGCGAGGACGCCCGCGACCTCGTCCTCGCGGTCGGCGCTGTCCTCGGCGCCGGCCGGGGCTGCGACGGCGAAGGCGTCCCGGATGTCCTCGAGCGCGACCCCGGCGTCGGCCAGGCGGCGGATCCAGAGCAGCCGGATGATGTCGTCGTAGCCGTAGCGCCTGCGGCCGTCGCCGCCCCGCTCGCGCTCGGGGAGCAGGCCGAGCCGGTGGTAGTGGCGGATCGCCCGCGGAGTGACGCCGGCGAACGCGGCGGCGTCGCCGATCTGCACCTGGCGGGGCGGGGCGGGGAACGACTGCATGGGGGACCTCTCCGATCGGGACCTTGTGCATCGAGCAGACCACATGACGCAGGGGCAGGAGCAAGCCGGCCCGGCCTGCTCCCGCCCCCTCGTCCCCTCGCGCTCAGCGCGCCAGGCGCACCGTCGCGATCTCGAACGGACGCAGCTCGAGGCGCACGTCGGCCGACTCCGCCTCGACGGAGCTCTCGATGCGGACCTGCTCGGTCGGGCGCTCCATCAGGTCGGTGCGGGTGACCGCCCGGACGGCGAAGGCGGCGCGGAGGGTCGCTGCGGCGCGGCGGCCGAGCGACTCGTAGAGCCGCACGATCACGTCGCCGCTCCCGTCGTCCGCCGCCTTCACGGCCTCGACGATGACCGAGGGGTCGTCGATCGACACCAGGGGAGCGACGGGCGCGGCGCCGGTGAGCCTGCGGACCGGGGTGTTCAGCGCGTAGCCGGCCTCGACGGCGTCGGGCAGATCGGCGCCGACCACGAGCGAGACGGCGAGGCGGTGGCGGCCCTGGTCGGCGTCCGGGTCGGGGAACAGCGGCGCGCGCAGGAGCGAGAGCCGGACCGTGGTCGTCGGGGTGCCGGCCGCGGCGCGGTCGCGGGTGATGTCGTGCCCGTAGGTGGAGTCGTTGACGACCGCGACGCCGAAGCCCGGCTCGCCGACGTGCACCCAGCGGTGCGCGACGGTCTCGAAGCGGGCGGCGTCCCACGTCGTGTTCACGTGGGTCGGGCGGTGCACGTGGCCGAACTGGATCTCGGACGTCGCCCGGTCCGAGAGCAGGTCGAGCGGGAAGGCGAGCTTGAGCAGCTTGCGGCGCTCGTGCCAGTCGATGTCGAGGTCGAGGTCGACGGCCGCCCGGCCGATCTGCAGCGAGACGGTCTGCACGACCGTGGAGCCGCCGAACGAGCGGGTGATCACGACCGTCGGCACCTCGCGGCCGAGCGGGTCGCTCACGGTGCCGGCGCGGACCGAGTCGACGCCGACGAGGTCCTCCACCGTGCGGCGGTAGTTGTCGTCGAGGTCCCAGGCGTCCCACTTGTTCGGGGTGTCGCGGTGGAGCTGGAGGAGCCCCGAGGCGGCGCCGGCGGGCACGACCTCCCGGCCGCTCGCGAGGTCCACGACCGACTCGAGGAGCCCGGAGGCGCCGATCCGCACCCGGACGAGCCCGTTGTCGAGGACGTGGGCGTCGCCGTCGGAGCGGAGCGTCGGGGCCGAGTGCTCCGCGGCGGGGTCGGCCGCGGCCGCGCCGAGCGCCGGCACGCCCCCGACGGCGAAGGGGGAGGAGTTCACCAGCAGCTCCGCGGAGCCCTCGCCGGCGAGGGCCCGGACGGTCTCGGCGATCATCTCCTCGATCCGCTGCGCGATGCGGGCGTAGTTCTCCTCCGCCTCGCGGTGCACCCAGGCGATGGAGGTGCCGGGCAGGATGTCGTGGAACTGCTGCAGGAGGACCGTCCGCCACATCTCGCGCAGCTCGTCGGCCGGGTACGGTACCCCGGCGCGGACGAGGGCCGTGGTCGCCCACAGCTCGATCTCGCGGAGCAGGTGCTCGCTGCGGCGGTTGCCCTGCTTGGTGCGCGCCTGCGACGTGTAGGTGCCGCGGTGGAACTCGAGGTAGAGCTCGCCCGACCAGGTGGGCGCGTCCGGGTACTCGGCCTGCGCCTCCTCGAAGAAGCGGCGGGGCGTGGACAGCTCGACGGTCGGCGAGCCCTCGAGGCTGCGCGTGCGGCGGGCGGCCGCGATCATCTCGCGGTTGGGGCCTCCTCCGCCGTCGCCGTAGCCGAAGGGCACGAGCGACATGGTGCCGCTGCCCTTCTCGGCGTACTGGCGCTCGGCTCGGGCGAGGTCCTCGCCGGAGAGGTCGGAGTTGTAGAGGTCGACGGGCGGGAAGTGCGTGAACACGCGGGTGCCGTCGATGCCCTCCCACCAGAAGGTGTGGTGGGGCATCGTGTTGGTCTCGTTCCACGAGATCTTCTGCGTGAGGAACCAGCGCCCGCCCGCTCCGGCGATGATCTGCGGCAGCGCGGCGGAGTAGCCGAAGGAGTCCGGGAGCCAGACCTCCTCCGTGTCGATCCCGAACTCGTCGAGGAAGAAGCGCTTGCCCTCGAGCAGCTGGCGCACGAGCGCCTCGCCGCCGGGCATGTTCGTGTCCGACTCGACCCACATCCCGCCGACCGGCACGAAGCGGCCCGCGAGCACGTGGCCGCGGACGCGCTCGAACAGCTCCGGGTGGTCGCGCTTCAGCCACGCGTACTGCTGCGCGGAGGAGGCGGCGAAGACGAAGCCCTCCTCGCGCTCGATCAGGTCGCAGACGTTCGAGAAGGTGCGGGCCACCTTGCGGGCGGTCTCGCGGGCGGGCCAGAGCCAGGCGGAGTCGATGTGGGCGTGGCCGACGGCGTGCAGGTGGTGCGCGCTGGCCGAGGCGGGGCGCTCGAGGACCGTCCGCAGCGCCTCCCGGCCGGCGGCGGCGGTGCCGGACACGTCGTCCGGATCGAGGACGTCGACGGCGCGGTCGAGGGCGCGCACGATCTCGGCGCGGCGCTGGGAGGACTCGGGCAGCTGCCCGATCAGCCCGACGAGCACGGCCATGTCCTGCTCCAGCTCCCAGACCTCCCGGTCGAGCAGTCCGAGCTCGAGACGGCGGAGGCGGTAGAGCGGGTCGGACGGCAGGGCGCCGTCGGCGGGGCGGCCGCCGAGCGCCGTGGGGGTGAAGGACCAGTCGCCGGTGATGTTCGGGTTGGCGGCGGCCTCGATGTAGAGCTCGACCGTGCGGTCGCCCGCCTCGCGGCCGGGCAGCCGGTCGAGCGGGACCGACTGGTTGAACGGCTCGACGGCCTTCACGACCGTGCCGGTCGCGGTGAAGACGAGCCCCTCCGCCTCGAAGCCGGACTGGGCGCCGGTGTAGCCGAGGTCGACGACGAGCTCGGGCTCGCAGCCGTCGACGCCGACCCAGGAGGCGGGGATCTCGCCGCGCACGTGGAACCACACGGTGCCCCACGGGGCGCCCCACGGCTCCCCGATGCGGGCGGGCGCGTAGGACGCGGCCCGCGCCTGGTCGAAGGGGACCGGCTCGCCCGGAGCGGTCCACGACTCGATCCCGAGCGGCTCGACCGCCCGGTGGATCGCCGGCCGGAGGCTCTCGGCGCGGAAGCGGGCGATGCGGGCTTCGATGCGGGTGCTGTCGTCATGCATGCGTTCTGGTGCTCGTTCCGTGTGCAGTGGGGGAGGGCGGCGGCGCGGAGGGCGCCGCCGCCCGGGGTCAGGAGGCGATGACGACGCGGTGCCCGTCGGGGAAGACGGCCACCTTCCGCCAGGTGTCGCCGGAGCGCTCCCAGCCCTCGTTGACCTGTCCGGCCGGAGGGGTCGGGATGGTCTCGGGGGCGCGGGCGACCGTGGTGTAGCCGGCCGCGCGCTCCACCCGGCCGCGGCCGAGCTCGAACGAGGTCAGGCGTCCGTCGTCGACGATCAGCGAGCCCTCGTCCACTCCCGCGGCGCCGCGCTCGATGAACGGGTTCACGAGGCGCGTCTGGGAGGAGTCGCTGCCCAGCACGATCGCCTTCTGCTGCGGGAAGCGGCCGAGGCTGAGCCCGTAGAAGCCGCCGAGGACGGTGAGGTTGCGCACCTCGAAGTCGGCCCCGCCGTTCGTCAGGCCGACGCCGAGGCAGTTCGCGCCCGAGGTCGGGAAGAAGTTCGGGTTCACGATCATGTGGCTCGTGCCGGCCTCGATCAGCACCTCCCAGCCGTCGCGGGAGCCCTCCGAGCGGAAGTTGATCAGGGTCAGGCCGGAGTTGACCGAGCGCCGGTTCTCGTTGCGGATCGACCGGAGGCCGACCGTGCCGCCGATGGCCTGGCAGTCGAGCAGCGTCATGTTCGTCGGCGCGAGGAGGAAGCCGCCGAGGCCGGGGCTGATCGCCTCGACGTTGGTCATCGAGCCGCCGATGGAGGCCTTGCCCGAGTCCTCCACGCCCCAGCCGGCGGGGGCGACGATCTTGATCTTGTTCCAGGAGTTGGCGTACGAGTACTCGTCGTCGACGCCCGAGACGAAGGTGGCGCGCTCGCGGAAGATGCCCGACTTGCCGGTCTTCTGGATCCACAGGTTGCGGAACTCGCAGTTGACCAGCGAGCGCAGCGACATCCCGTGGCCGCCGGAGGGCGTGCCCGTCATCTCGAAGTCGGCGAGGACGACGCCGGTGGCCTTGTTGTTGTTGGCGGGACCGGCCGCGTCGCCCGTCTGGCCGGAGACGGTGAAGATGTCGCGGGTCGAGCCCTCGATCTGGATGATCCTCGTCTGGCGCATGCCGGCGCCGACGATCTTCGGCCCGGCGTAGCCGTAGGGCGGCCCGTTCTCGGGCTGCACCGGGTAGCCGCGGTAGTCGACCGCGAGGCCCGTCACCCGGATCTCGCCGGCGGGGAGCGACACCTCGCCGCCCGGAGCGGTCATCGCCTTGTCGATGGCCGCCTGCACCGCGCGGGTGTTGTCGGCGCCGGCGCGGTCGTCCCAGCGGAACTCCTTGTCGAGCGGCGAGATCGGCCCCTCGGTGACGCTCAGGCGCTTCTTCTGCCCGGGAGCGTCGGCCGGGGGCGCGGCGGCGGCCGGAGTGGCGGCGCCGACGGCTCCTGCCGCGCCGGCGAGGGCGGCGGCGCCCCCGGCGAGGAAGAGGCGGCGCGAGTTGTCGGGCCCGCGCTGCGGATCGTGCTCGGGCTGCTGATCGGGCTTGTGCTGCCGATCGGGCCTCGGGGAGGCCGTGGTCTGGTTGTCTGGGTCTGCGGGATTCATCATCGTCGACGTTCCGCCCTCTCTCGCCCCGGATGGGCGTACGGCGATCCTTCGTCATCGGTAGCCTGAGGTCAAGACGTAATACCTATTACCAGGATGAAGCGGGGGTGTCCGGGTGCCGCGGATCACGCAGAAGGACATCGCGCGTCTCGCGGGAGTCAGCCAGACGACGGTGTCGTTCGTGCTCAACGACAAGGGCGAGCAGCTCGCCCGGGTCCCGGAGGCGACGCGGGCGCGGATCCTCAAGGCGATCCAGGAGACGGGGTACGTCGCCGACCCCATCGCGCGCCGCCTCAAGCAGGTCGGCACCGGCATGATCGGCGTCTACACCTACGAGAGCCTGTTCCCGCTCGACCGCGAGGACTTCTTCCATCCGTTCCTCGCCGGCATCGAGGAGGAGGCGCAGAACCGCGACATCGACCTCCTCCTGCTGACCAGCGGCCGCGTCGGCGGCCGCCGCGGCGGCCTGAGCGGCGGCACCACCCGGCTGCGCCTGGCCGACTCCTGCATCCTCCTCGGGCAGCACATGCCCCGTGAGGAGCTCGAGTTCCTCAACGCGAGCGGCTTCTCCTTCGTCAGCGTCGGCCGCCGCGACGACGCCGGCGGGCCCGTGCCCTACGTGGCCGCCGACTACGCGTCGATCGTCCGCGAGCTGATCTCCTGCGCGCGCGCCCTCGGCCACACCCGCTTCGCCTACGCCGGCCACGGCGAGGGCGTCGAGTCGTACACCGACCGCATGGCCGGCGCGCGGGCCGAGCTCGGCGACGGCTTCCTCCACCTCGTCCCGGGGCCGGAGGCGTCGCCGCGGGAGTGGATCCGCCGGATCGCCACCGAGGGCGTCACGGTCGTCCTCGCCGAGCAGGAGGAGCAGTTCGTCCTCCTGCAGGAGGCCGCCGAGGCCGAGGGGGTGGCGGTGCCGGGCGACCTGTCGCTGGTGTCGCTCTCCGGATCGGCCGACCGCACCGGCTGGCAGGCCGGCTTCGAGCTGCCCCGGCGCGACATGGGCCGCCGCGCGGTGCAGATCCTCATCGAGGGCGACCCTGCGCGACGGGAGCAGCAGCTCCTCCGCTGCACGCTCGTCGACGGCGCCTCCCTGGCCGCGGCCCCGGCCTGACCGGCCGGCCCTGAATGCTCAGCCCGAGTGGTGGCGCCCGATGGGCAGCACCAGCGGCGTCCGCGAGACCGGGTCCTCGATCACGCGCGACTCCATCCCGAACACCGCGCGCACCGTCTCCGGCGTCACCACCTCGGCGGGCGTGCCCGAGGCGTACAGGGCTCCGTCGCGCACGGCGACGAGGTGGTCGGCGTAGCGGGCGGCGAGGTTGAGGTCGTGCAGCACGATCACGATGGTCGTCCCGCGCGAGCGGTTGAGGTCGGTGAGCAGGTCGAGCACCTCGACCTGGTGCGACACGTCGAGGTAGGTCGTCGGCTCGTCCAGGAGGAGCACGTCGGTCCGCTGGGCGAGGGCCATCGCGATCCACACCCGCTGGCGCTGCCCGCCCGAGAGCTCGTCCACGGGGCGGTCGGCGAGCTCGAGCGTGCCGGTGTCGCGCAGCGCCTCCTCGACGATCGCGTCGTCGTCCGATCCGGAGCCGCGGCCGAACAGGCCCCGGTGCGGGTAGCGGCCCCGGGCGACCAGGTCCGAGACGGCGATCCCCTCCGGGGCGATCGGGGTCTGCGGCAGCAGCCCCACCTGCTGCGCGACCTGGCGCGTCGGGAGCCGGTGGATCGCGCGCCCGTCGAGCAGGACGCTCCCCGAGCGCGGGGTGATCAGCCGCGCCATCGCGCGCAGGAGCGTCGACTTGCCGCAGGCGTTCGCGCCGACGATCACCGTGATCCGGCCGGGCGGCACGGCGAGCGAGAGCCCGTCGACCACCACGCGCTCGTCGTAGGCGAGGGTGACCGCGTCGGCGGCGAGGGTGGGCGGGGCGTCGGTCACAGGGAGCCTCCGGAGCGGTTGCGGCGGGCGAGGAGCCAGAGCAGGAAGGGCGCGCCGAGGGCGCCGGTGACGACGCCGACCGGGAAGCGCGCGCCCGAGAACAGCGCGCCGACGACGTACTGGGCGAGCAGGTCGGCGGCGAGCACCACGACCGCGCCGACCAGGGCGGAGGGGATCAGCAGCGTGCGCGCGCTCGGCAGGATCCGCCGCGCGATCGGCCCCGAGACGAAGGCGACGAACGCGATCGGGCCGGTGGCGGCGGTCGCGACGGCCACGAGGCCGACTCCGACCGCGAGCAGGGCCAGCCGGCTGCGCCGCACGTCGAGCCCGAGCGCGGTCGCCGACTCGTCGCCGAGCTGCAGCACGCCGAGCCGGCCCGAGAGCAGCAGCGCCAGCGGCACCAGCACGAGCATCGTCAGCGCGAGCGGCGGGACGGAGGGCCAGGCGGCCGAGTTGAGGCTGCCGGTCAGCCAGCGCAGCGACTCCTGGACGTCCTCGAAGTCGGCGCGGGTCTGCACGTAGGCGATCACGCTCTGGAACATCGCCGCGACGCCGATGCCGATGAGGATCAGCCGCGCCCCGATCACTCCGCCGCCCTCGGCCAGTCCGGCGATGATCAGGGCGGTCGCGAGCCCGGCCGCGACCGCGATCACCGAGACCGCGCCGCCCGAGAGCCCGAAGAACGCGATCGCGACGACGGCCGCCGCGCTCGCCCCCGAGGTGATGCCGATGATGTCGGGGCTGGCGAGGGCGTTGCGCAGCATCGTCTGGAAGATCACGCCGCCCATCCCGAAGCCCACGCCCACCAGGACGGCCGTGATGGTGCGCGGCAGCCGCAGCGTGCCCACGGTGAAGGAGGCGCCCGGCACCGTCTCGCCGAGGATCACGCGGACGACCTGCGGCACCGAGTAGACCGTGCTGCCGACCGTGAGCGAGACGACGACGAGCGCCAGCACGAGCACCGCGAGGACCGCGCAGCCGATGACCGTGCGCCGACGGCGCAGCGTGCGGCCGGCCGCGATGCCGACCGCGGCGGGCGCCTCCGCGGTCCTCACAGCGCCCGCACCTTCGAGCGGCGCACGATCGCGATGAGCACCGGGGCGCCGATCAGCGCGGTCACGATGCCCACCTCGACGTCGCTCGGCCGGGCGACCACGCGTCCGACCACGTCGGCGACGAGCAGCAGCAGGGCGCCGAGCAGAGCGGAGGAGGGCAGCAGCCAGGCGTGCGCGGGGCCGGTGACGCGGCGGGCGAGGTGCGGGACGACCAGGCCGATGAATCCGATCGGTCCGGCGATCGCGGTCGCGGCGCCGCAGAGCAGCACGGCCGCGAGCCCCGCGACCAGGCGGATCCGCCCCACGCGCCGGCCGAGGCCGGTCGCCAGGTCGTCGCCGAGCGCCAGGGCGTCGAGCCCCCGCGCGCTGGACAGGGCCAGCACCGCGCCGACCGCGAGGAACGGGAGGACCTGCAGGATGCTCGCGGTCTCGGCGCCGCCGACTCCGCCGACCTGCCAGAAGCGGAAGCGGTTCAGCGTGGTCTCCTGCGTGAGCAGGA
The DNA here is from genome assembly GCF_002932915.1 of Rathayibacter sp. RFBD1. Classification (NCBI taxonomy): domain Bacteria; kingdom Bacillati; phylum Actinomycetota; class Actinomycetes; order Micrococcales; family Microbacteriaceae; genus Rathayibacter; species Rathayibacter sp. RFBD1. Next base: position 51,816 of record NZ_PSWQ01000004.1, on the reverse strand, counting down.
CCGCGCTGATGAGGGAGGTGAGCGCGGCGGCGGTGGCGGCTCCGGCGAGGGCGAGCTTCAGCGGAGTGGCGCCCTCGCGGCCGAGCGACGCGACCGCGTAGACGAACGCCCCGGCGGCGGCGGCTCCGAGGAACGCGAGCCAGATGAACTGCGGCAGGCTCGTCGCGCCGACCCCGGCGATCCCGAGCACGACCGCGAGCGAGGCGCCGGAGTTGAGGCCGAGGATGCCCGGATCGGCGAGCGGGTTGCGGGTCAGGCCCTGCATCACGGCTCCGGCGAGCCCGAGCGCGGCGCCGACCAGGATCGCGAGGACCGTCCGCGGCACCCGCCCCTGCACCGCCGCGTCGACGATGGACGCCGGATCGGGCGAGGTCAGCGCCGGCCAGACCTCGCCGAGCGGGATCTCGCGGGAGCCGTACACGAGCGAGAGGACCGAGGCGACGGCCAGCGCGACGAGGGCGACCGCCAGCGCGGTCGCCCTCGTCTTCCGGGTGGGTGCGGTGCGGGTCACGACACCTTGTCGGCGGCCGCGGCGAGGCCTGCGGTGTACTCGTCGAGCACCCACGGGATGCTGAGCAGGTTCGGCGACGAGGTGGCCATGGCGGCGGACGAGCCGTCCTCCAGCACGTAGACGGAGCCGCGCTCGACGGCCGGGATCTTGGAGAGCAGCGGGTCGGCCTGCAGCGCGGCGAGGGTCGTGTCGTCGCCGTAGACGACGAGCACGTCGGCGTCGAGCTGGTCGGCGTTCTCGGAGCTGATGGTGCCGCTGAACGCCTCCGAGTCGCCGGAGAGCTCGGCGACGCTCGGGGCGACGTCGAGTCCGAGGTCCTCGACGAACTTCACGCGCGCGTCGTTCGGCGTGTAGTAGGTGAAGGTGCTCGCGTCGGTCGGGTCGTACCAGCCGTACATGAACGTGGTGCCCGCGAGCTGCGGGTAGGACGCGGTGGTCTGCGTGATGTCGCTCTCGATCTCGCCGACCTTCGCGACGGCCTCGTCCTCGAGGCCCAGCGCGGCGCCGTCGAGCTTCGCGGAGTCCTGCCAGGTCGTGCCCCAGGGCAGGCCCGGGTACGCGACGGTGGGGGCGATCTGGCTGAGGGTGTCGTAGTCCTGCCGGGTGATGCCGGAGTAGGCCGAGAGGATCACGGTCGGGCTGAGGTCCGAGATCGCCTCGAAGGGCACGCCGTCGGTCTCGTCGAACAGGGTCGGGGTCTCGGCGCCGGAGGCGTCGAGCGCCTCCTTCGTCCACACCAGCAGGCCGTCGCCGTCCTCGTCGCCGTAGGAGGCGCGGGTGAAGCCGACCGGGGTCACACCCAGCGCGAGCGCCACGTCCTGGTTGGTCCAGCTCGTCGCGACGACGCGGTCGGCCGACTCGACGGTGGTGCTGCCGAAGGCGTGGTCGACGGTGACGGGGAAGCCCTCGCCGCTCTCGGCGGCGCTGCTCTCGGACGTGCCCTCGGAGCCGGCGTCGGCTCCTCCCGAGCAGGCGGTGAGCAGCAGCGCGGCGAGGCCGAGCGAGGCGACGGCGGTCAGGCGGAGGGGGGTGCGAGTGGCGGGCACGGCGATCCTTCGAAGGGGGTGGTGTGGGTTGCGAAGGTTAACCTAACCTAACCGCCTGGACGGGGCCAGTGGCCGGTGGGATCAGCGGCGGTGGGACGCGACCAGGCGGCGCAGGTGCTCGCGGGGAGCGTCGACGATCCGGACGGGGTCGTCGAGCACGAGCGTCGTGCGCTCGGATCCGTACTCGGGCCAGCCGGCGTCGCCCGTCGCCGCGAAGGCGGCCCAGCGCGACGAGACCTCGTCGCTGAGGCGCTGCGGGGCGGGCCCGATCGTGCCACGGGCGTCGTCGAGGCTGCGGAAGAGGAAGGGCAGCTCGAGGGAGTGGGTCGCGCCGCGGGAGTCGTCGGCGCGCCAGGCGAACAGGGCGGCGCGCGTCGATCCGGTCGCTGCGGCCCGGGCGTCGAGCAGCCGCAGACTCGGCTGCCGGTAGATCTCGTCGGCGAGGCACGCCTCCAGGGCCTCGGCGTCCGAGGGGGTGCGGCCCAGGTCGGCCGCCAGAGCCTCTCGATAGGCCCCCGCGTCCCCTCCCGGAAGCAGGTCGGCGACGTGCCGGTCGAGCTGTGCGCGCAGCTCGACGGAGTCGGGAGCCCGGAGGTCGACGGAGCCCGAGCCCTCGTTGACGTTCGTCGTCACGACGAGATCCACTCCGCTCGAGGCTCCCGCCGCGACGGCGGACACCGGGTCGCGGGTCAGCAGGCGGCCGTCGAGGCCCGCCCGGAACACGGCGACGGTGTTCGGACCCGCGGCCGAGCGGCGGGCGAGCAGGCGGTCCTGCGCCTCGATCAGGCGAGGCCAGGGCAGGTCGAGGAGCCGCTCCGGCGGCGCGCCGAGCAGGTCGAGCAGCTCCGCCGTCGCCTCCTCGCCGTACTCGCGCGACCCGACGCGCTCGGGGTTCGCGCTCTGCAGCACCGCTCGCGCGAAGAGGCCCTCGGCGCGGGGCGCTGCGAGCAGCATCGCGGCCGACGTCGCGCCGGCGGACTGGCCGGCCAGCGTGATCCGACCGGGGTCTCCTCCGAACGCCGCGATCTCGTCGCGGACCCACTCGAGCGCGGCGACGGTGTCGTGCAGGCCCGCGTTCGCGGAGTCGCGGTACTCGTGGCCGAGGAGGTGGTCCACGGTGAGGAATCCGAGCGCGCCGAGCCGGTGGCCGAGCGCCACGACGACGGTGCCGGTCCGGGCGGCGAGCCGTGCTCCGTCGCAGAAGGGCTCGGAGGGGGAGCCGGCGACGTGCAGCCCTCCGTGGATCCAGACGATCACCGGGCAGGCCTCGGCTGCCTCCGGCGTCCAGACGTTCACGGTCAGGCAGCCGGTCTCGCTTCCACCCGACGTCTGCGGAGCGCGCGGTCCGGGCTCCAGCGCCTCGCGCCGTCCGCTCCAGGCCTCGAGCGGCGGAGCCGGGAGGAAGCGCCGGGGGTCGCCCGCGTAGGGCACCCCGAGGAACGCGTGCGCCGCTCCGTCCGGCGTCTCGACGGTCCGCCCGAGCAGCCGGCCGGCGGAGACGACGGCCTCAGCCATCGCGCCCTCCGGGCTGCAGGAGCACCGGCCCGTGCCCGGGCGAGAGGGTGCTCTGCAGCACGAGGGAGGACGCTCCGACGGCGGCCGCGTCGCGCGGGTTGCTCGAGAGCTCGACCTCGATCGGGTGGGCCCGGCGGGCGAAGCGGCGCTCGTCGAGGCGGGCGCGGATCGCGCGGGTGTGGATCGATCCGGCGATGGCGACTCCGGGGCCGGTGAGGACCAGCTCGTCGAGGTCGAACAGGTTGGCCAGGATCAGAGCGCCGTCGGCCAGGTACCCGGCCGCGCGCTCGATCAGGGCGAGGGCCGCCGGATGGCCGTTGATCGCCGCCAGGCTGAGCACGTCGAAGTCGCGGGCGTGCTCCTCGGCGCGGAAGGCGAGGTCGAGGTCGGCGAACGCGGCGCGGTCGGAGCGCGCCTCCTCCACGACCACCGTCGGCGAGGCGTACCGCTCGAGGCAGCCGACGTTGCCGCAGAAGCACTCGCGCCCGCCCGGCACGATCGTGACGTGGCCGATCTCGACCGCGTTCGAGCTCGCCCCGCGCAGCAGTGCGCCGTCGAGGACGACGCCGGCCCCGATGCCGGTGCCGACGTAGATGCTCCCGAAGGTGCGGTGCCGCGAGACGCCGCGGCTCCAGAACTCGCCGATCGCGGCGGCGGCGGCGTCGTTGTCGAGCAGGATCGGCGCGCCCAGACCGGCGCCGAGCTCCTGGCGGAGCGGGTGGTCGCGCCAGTGGTGCAGCGTCGGCGGGCCGAGGACGCGGCCCGCGGCCTGGTCGATCGGGCCGGGAGCGACGACCGCCACGCCCGCGATCGAGCCGCGGTCGATCCCGGTCCCGCGGATGAAGTCGTCGTAGGCCCGGACCAGGCGCGCGGTGACCTCCTCCGGGGAGGCGAACGCGGCGCCGTCGATCTGCTGGCGTGCGATCACGCCTCCGCCCGTGTCGGTCGCGACCAGGGTGATCGACTCGAAGCCGAGCTGCAGGCCGATGGCGATCCTCGCCCGCGCGTTGATCTCGAGCAGCTGCCGCGGCTTGCCCCCGGTCGAGGTCGAGCCGGTCTGGCGGACGATGCCGTCGGTGAGGAGCTTGCGCACGATCATCGAGATGGCGGGCTGGGTGAGGCCGGTCGCGGCGGTCAGCTCGACGCGGCTGATCGGCCCGGAGGAGCGGATCAGGTCCACGACGAGGGCGCGGCTCCCGGGGGCCGCGGGTGTCGATTCGCGCCGTGCCATGCCGTCACCTCCCGTTCCGCTCGTCAGCGTACGGGACGGCTCCGCCGCCGATCGGCCCCCTACTCTGGACGGGCGACGAAGGGCGGTGGCGATGACGCGGACGAGACCGATCGGCCTGGCCCTGGTGCGGGCGACCGAGATCATGGGCGCGGAGCCGTACTTCCACGAGTTCATCGCCGGTGTCGAGCGGGCGGTCCGCCCTTCGGGCTACTCGGTGCTCCTCAACGTCCTGCCCGACGCCGACGCCGAGCTCGCGACCTATCGGCGGTGGAGCGAGGACGGCGAGGTGAGCGGCGTGATCCTGGTCGACCTCGAGGACGGGGATCCGCGGCCGGAGTTCGTGCGCGGCCTCGGCCTCCCCGCCGTCGTGATCGGCCCGCCGAGCGCCGCCGTCGGCTTCCGCGCGGTGTGGACGGACGACGACAACGCGATGCGCGCGGCCGTCGACTTCCTCGCCGGTCAGGGCCACTCCCGGCTCGGCCGCGTCGCCGGACCCGCGGAGCTGCTGCACACGCGCATCCGCGAGGAGACGTTCGCGCAGGAGTGCGCGCGGCACGGAGTGTCCGGACCGACGGCCGGGGGCGACTACTCGCGGGCCTCCGGGGCCCGTGCTCTGGCGGCCCTGCTCGACGGCGACGAGCGGCCGACGGCGGTCGTCTTCGACAGCGACCTGATGGCGCTCGGCGGACTCGACGAGGCCCGCGATCGCGGTCTCGCCGTCCCGGGTGAGCTCTCGCTCCTCGCCTGGGACGACTCCGCGCAGTGCCAGCTCAGCGAGCCCCCGCTCTCGGCGGTCTCGCACGACGTGCAGGTCATCGGGATGCTCGCAGGTCGGGAGCTCCTGGCCGGCATCGCGGGTGGCGAGAGCCGTGCGATCAGCAGCCCCGCCGTCGTGATCGTCCCGCGCGGATCCACGGGCGCGCCGGCGGCCTGAGCATCTCCGACCGCCGGTCGACGGCCGTCGCCACGCCCCGCGTGCTCACACTGGCGTCTCGATTCGTTACATAAATTATTTACTTTTGATATTGACCTCGACGGGGAGGACAGGGGAGTCTGTCCGAGGACCGGCCGACGAGGGCGGGGCGACGAGCCCCGATCCCGAGAGCGGAACGACGCGAGCCGGTCCTCCACCCCGGTCGAAGGAGCCCTGGAACACATATGACCCGTGCCGCAGCACCGCCCGCCCCGAGGCGCTCCCGCCTCCGCTCGGCCCTCGCCGGCGGAGCGATCGCCGCCGTCGTCGCCTCGACCCTCGTCGCGACCGCGTCCTCCTCCCAGGCCGCCCAGGCCGCGCCGGCCGACTGGACCAGCGCCAACACCGCGTTCGTCCAGCGCGACGGCAGCGCCCTCACCCTCGACGGCGAGCGCTTCCGTGCCAGCGGGACGAACATCTACTGGCTCGGCCTCGACGAGAACGTCGGCGGGATCGACTACCCGACCTACTTCCGCATCAAGGACGCCCTCGACACGGCGGCCGGGCTCGGTGTCACCGTCGTGCGCTCGCACATGATGACGTCGACCAGCCAGGACGACGCCGACCCGCTCGCGCTGATGCCGCGGCTCGGCGAGTACAACGAGGAGGCGTTCCGCACCATCGACTTCGCGGTCGCCTACGCGGGCACCCTCGGCATCCGCCTGGTGCTGCCGCTCACCGACCAGTGGGAGTACTACCACGGCGGTCACCGCGACTTCACGACTCCGCTCGGCCTCGAGTCGGACGACTTCTACACCGATCCGGCCGCGATCGCGGCATACCAGGACTACGTCGACCACGTGCTCCACCACACGAACACGATCACCGGGACGCGCTTCGTCGACGACCCGACGATCATGGCGTGGGAGCTGGGCAACGAGCTCGAGGGCATGACCCGCGAGTGGATCGACGCCCAGGTCGCGCACCTGAAGGAGAAGGCCCCGGAGCAGCTCGTCGCCGCCGGCCGCCGCTTCGACATCGATCCCGACACCCTCGCGTCGCCGGACCTCGACATCGTCGACGTCCACTACTACCCGCCGACCGCCGAGCGGGTCTCGGCCGACGCGCGGACCGTCGCGGACGCGGGCAAGGTCTACATCGCGGGGGAGTACGCCTCGACGGCCGCCTCCGCCACGCTGCTCGACGCGGCCGCGGCCGACCGGAACGTCTCGGGCATGTTCTTCTGGTCGCTGTTCGGGAACAACGACCGCGGGGGCTTCGTCCCGCACGACGACGGATTCACCCTCCACTACCCGGGCGATTCGGCGCGGGAGCGGGAGAGCGTGGACGCGGTCGAGCGCTACAGCGCGGCCGTCGGCAGCACACCCGGCCGGCACGAGCTCGGCGCCCCGCTCGTCACGGCCCTCGACCAGGTGTACGGCATCACCACCGTCTCGTGGCGCGGGACCGCGGGAGCGCAGGGCTATCTCGTGCAGCGCTCGGTCGACGGCGGTGCCTGGAGCGACGTGACAGACGGCGCCGTCTCCGCCTCCGCCTCCCCGGTCACCGACTACGACTCGCCCGACGGAGCGCGCTACCGCGTGGTCGCGGTCGGCGAGGGCGATCGCCCCGGCCCCGCCTCCGACCCCGTGGCCGCGCCCGAGGCCGGCACGGTGCTCGTCGACCCGCTGCAGACCTGGACCCTCAGCTCGGCACACGAGAACGCGCGGCTCGAGCCGACGCCGGCCGGCGGAGTCGTCGCCGCGACGGGCGCTGCGAGCATCACCTGGCAGCGTGACGGCGTGACCGCCGCCGAGTTCCTCCTCTCGGACCCCTCGGCCGCGACCGTCTCGACGAGCACCGACGGGACGACCTGGACTCCGGCCGCGACCACGGTCGACGGCGGCGCCCTCCGGGCGGTCGGCCTCGACGGCGACGCCGTCCGCCTCTCCTGGAGCGGCAGCGCCACCCTCGAGCGCGCCACCGTCACGAGCGCGGCGGAGGCGGTGGCCCTCGCCGACCCGCTCGACGACTTCTCGAAGGTGTCGGCCCGCACGGGCAGCCTCGCGATCGACTCCGGCTCGCCCGCGCAGTTCGGCGGAGACGTCTCCCGCGTCAAACGCGAGAGCACCGATCCGGCGAGCCTCACCTGGAGCTTCGACGACATCAGCGGCGCCGACGTGACGGCCTGGTACTGGCCCGACCAGCCGGTCGCCCCGCTCACCGTGGAGGGCTCGGCCGACGGCGCGACGTGGGCGCCGATCGCGGTCGACACCCGCGGCGGCACCGGGAACTGGAAGCAGTACACGCTGTCGGTGCGCGGCCTCTCCGGCGTGAACCAGCTGCGCGTCTCGTGGCCGCAGGGCCCGGGCGAGGCGTGGACGCCGCAGATCGGCTCCGTGAACCTCTTCTCGCCGAACGCCGCTCCGCTCGGCGCCCCGGCCGCCCCCGCGCTCGTCGCGCCGGCCGCCGGCGCCGACGGGATCACCGCGACCCCCGCGTTCTCGTGGGAGCCCGCCGCCGACGCCGCGTTCTACCGCTTCACCCTCTCGGCATCGGAGGACCTCTCCGACCCGATCGTGGAGACGACCGGGCTCACCGCGACCACCGTCCGCCCGGACGTCGACCTCGCCCCCGAGACGCGCTACTCCTGGCGGGTGACCGCCGTGAACGGCGTCGGCTCCACCGTGTCCGAGGCCCGCTCGTTCGAGACCTCGGCCGTGCCGACGGAGCCCGTCGTGGTCGACGACTTCGAGGGCTACGCCGACGACGCGGCGGTCCGCGAGGCCTACGTCCGGAACAGCGGGGGCGGCACCATCGCGCCGACGCTGGTGCCCTCCGGCGCCGGCAGCGCCGCGCGCTTCGACTACGACACGGGCACGGCCGGCTACGCGGGCGTCGTGAAGACGTTCGATGCTCCGCAGAACTGGTGGGGCTACTCCGGGCTGACCCTCGACGTGGACGCCGCGGCCCCGTTCTCGGTGCAGTTCGTCGCGAACGGCGCCTACTGGGAGGCCTCCGTCACCCCGGCGACGGAGGGGCCGACCGTCGTCCCCTTCTCAGCCTTCGCTCCGCCGTCGTGGGCCCCGGAGGCCGATCTCGACCTGACCTCGGTGACCCAGTACGCCCTCTACGTGAACGGATCGGGGACCGGAGTCCTCACCGTCGACGACGTGGCGACGGTGGTCGCCGCCGGGCCCGCCCCGACGCCGACGCCGACCGCTCCGCCCACGACGACGCCGACCACCCCGCCGACGACGACGCCCACCGCACCGCCGACGACTCCCACCGCGCCGCCGACGGCCGGACCCTCGCCCCACCCCCACGTGCCGTCGTGGCTGGAGTCGCTGGTGCGCCAGTACCTCCCGACGATCCGGCACTGGTGGCAGGCCCGTCACTGACCTCCGTCCCGCACCCACTGCACTCACCGTCGCACCGCGACGCCCTACCGAGGAGAACACCCGTGCAACGACCCACCAGAAACCGCAGGACCACGCTGATCGGCATCGTCGCCGTCGCCGTCACGTCCTCCCTCGCGCTCGCCGGCTGCTCCGGCGGATCGGCGGGGAACGACTCCGGCGAGCCGGCCGGCGAGATCACTGTGCTGACCAACCGCACCGACCTGGTCGACACGACCTTCGCCGACTACGCGACGACGTTCGAGGGGAAGTACCCCGGGACGACCGTGAAGTTCGAGGCCCTGACCGACTACGAGGGCGACACCAAGATCCGCCTGAACTCGAAGGACTACGGCGACGTGCTGCTCATCCCGAGCTCCAACGTCACCAAGGACGACTACTCCGACTACTTCGAGCCGCTGGGCTCGACGGAGGAGCTGTCGAAGACCTACCGCTTCACCAACGAGGGCTCGTTCGACGGCACCGCCTACGGAGTCTCGACCTTCGGCTCGGCCATGGGCTACGTGTTCAACCGCGACGTCTGGACCGCGGCGGGCATCACCGACCCGCCCGCCACGGAGGAGGAGTACCTCGCCGACCTCGAGAAGATCAAGGCCGACGGCGTCGTTCCCTATTACACGAACTACAAGGACGGGTGGCCCCTCGCGACGATCGAGGGCAACCTCGGCACGGTGCAGGGGGCGGACGTCCGCACCGAGATGATCGCGGACGACGCGCCCTGGACCGAGGGCAACGACCAGTACAACATCGACGGCCTGCTCTACGACACGGTCGCGCAGGGCCTCAGCGAGGCGGACCCGACCACCACGAACTGGGAGGAGTCGAAGGACCTCCTCGCGAGCGGGGAGATCGGCTCGATGGTGCTCGGCTCCTGGGCCGTCTCGCAGATGCAGGACGCGGCCGAGAAGGCCGGGAAGTCCCGCGACGTCATCGGCTTCTGGCCGATGCCGTGGGCGCAGGACGGGACCTTCACCTCGGTGACCGCCTCGGACAAGTTCCTCGCGATCAACAAGAACTCGGACAACAAGGCCACCGCCCGCGCGTGGATCGACTGGTTCACGAACGAGTCCGGCTACGCCGAGAGCCAGGGCGCGATCAGCCCCGTGATCAGCGACCCCGCTCCCGACACCCTCGCGGACTTCGACGCGCTCGGCGTGCAGTACCTCGAGCTCGCCCCGGACCCGGTCGGCAAGGAGGCGGTCATCAACGACATCGCCAACGAGGCCGAGATCGACCTGTTCGGCAACGCCTACCGCCAGGAGCTGATCGACGCCGCGCGCGGTGCGGGCGCCGGCGACAAGGAGTCGCTGTTCGCCGACCTCAACTCGCGCTGGGCCGCGGCCCGCGCCGACGTCGCCGAGTAGTCCCCGCGGGCGGCCGCCTCCCGCGGCCGCCCGCCCCCTCCCTCCGGAGCTCCACGGCTCCCGCACCCCCGAACGACGGAAGGATCGACCATGGCGATCACCGACGCTCCGCCCATCGAGGTCGGAGCGAGCAAGCGGATCCGGCCCCGCCGCCGGCAGCGCCTCACCGGCAGGCGCATCACCCCCTGGCTCTTCCTGGCGGTCCCGCTGGCGTTCCTGGTCGTGCTGACGTACATCCCGGTCGCGAACATGTTCTGGTACAGCGTCACCGACTGGGACGGCCTGGACCCCGACAAGACCTTCGTCGGCCTCGAGAACTACGTCGAGATCTTCACCCGGCCCGAGATCTTCCGCGTCTTCTTCGTCAGCCTGTTCTACCTCGCCGGCGCGATCGCGCAGCTCGGCCTCGCCCTCTTCTTCGCGACGCTGCTGAGCTTCCGCACCCGGTTCCGCAACTTCTTCAAGGGCGTCATCTTCTTCCCCTACCTGATCAACGGCGTCGCCATCGGGCTGATGTTCCTCTACTTCTTCCGTCCGGACGGCACGCTCGACGCGGTGCTCGGCGTCTTCGGCGTGCAGGACACCCCGCAGTGGCTCGGCGACCCCTCCGTCGTCAACGTGTCCCTCGCGGCCACCTCGGTCTGGCGCTACATGGGGCTGAATTTCGTGCTGTTCCTCGGTGCGATCCAGTCGGTCCCGGAGGAGCAGTACGAGGCGGCGGATCTCGACGGCGCGAGCGCGTTCGACAAGTTCCGCTACATCATCGTGCCGAGCATCCGGCGCATCCTCGGGCTGTCCTTCATCCTCGCGATCGCCGGGGCGCTCTCGGCCTTCGAGATGCCCTACATCATGACCGGCGGCGCGAACGGGTCCGAGACCTTCGTGATCCAGACCGTCGACACCGCCTTCCGCTACTCCAAGGTCGGCCTCGCGTCGGCGATGGCCGTGGTGCTGCTGGCGATCGTGCTGATCATCACGGCCGTGCAGCGGCGCGTGTTCCCCGACGAGAAGGCGAGCCAGGAATGACCAGCACCCAGCAGCGCCCCCCGGCGGTCACCGGTCTCCCGGTGACGCGGCAGGCGGCCGTGAAGGAGCGGCGCACCCGCCGGTCGGCGGGATCCGTCCTCGGCTCGATCGGGAAGTACGGCTCGCTGATCGTGGCCTGCCTCTTCGCTCTCGTGCCGATCGTCACGATCGTGATGCTCGCGTTCAAGACCTCGGCGGAGTACCGGGGCACCGGACCGCTCACGCCGCCCTCGAACTGGTTCAACCTCGAGAACTTCGCCATCGCCTTCACGCAGGGCGGGATGGTCACCGGGTTCCTCAACACCGGGATCATCCTCGTCGTCTCGATCGTGGGCACCGTGCTGATCGGCACGATGGCTGCCTACGCGATCGACCGGTTCCGCTTCCGCGGGCGGAGCATGGTGACCGGGCTCTTCCTGCTCGCGACGCTGGTCCCGTCCGTCACCACGCAGGTGGCGACGTTCCAGGTGATCAACGCCCTCGACCTCTTCAACACCCGCTGGTCGGCGATCCTGCTGTTCACGGGCACCGACATCGTCGCGATCTACATCTTCCTGCAGTTCATGCAGTCGATCCCGGTCTCGCTGGACGAGGCCGCGATGCTCGACGGAGCGAGCCGCTTCACCGTGTACTGGCGGATCGTGCTCCCGCTGCTGAAGCCCGCGATCGCGACCGTGGTGATCATCAAGGGGATCGCGGTCTACAACGAGTTCTACATCCCCTTCCTCTACATGCCCTCCCGCGACCTCGGCGTGATCTCGACCTCCCTCTTCCGCTTCATGGGCCCGTTCGGGGCCCAGTGGGAGGTCATCGCGGCGGGCACGATCCTGGTGATCGTGCCGACCCTCGTCGCCTTCCTCTTCCTCCAGCGCTTCATCTACAACGGACTGACCTCAGGAGCCACGAAGTGACCCACACCATCGACACCGACAGCCGGGCGACCACCGCGGCCACCCGCCGCCTGCACGAGGGCTGGAGCGTCCGCGCGACCCGCGGGCCCGTCCCCGCCGAGCTCGTCGCCGCCGTCGTCCCCGCGGTCGTGCCCGGCCTGGTGCACACCGACCTGCTCGCCGCGGGTCTGATCCCCGACCCCTATCTCGACCAGAACGAGAAGAAGGTCACCTGGATCGGCGAGACGGACTGGGAGTACTCCTCCTCGTTCGACTGGGCCCCCGACGGCCGCGACGTGCACGAGCTCGTCTTCGAGGGCCTGGACACGGTGGCCGTCGTCACGCTGAACGGGCGCGAGATCGCCCGCACCCGCAACCAGCACCGCACCTACCGGATCCGCGTGGACGAGGCTCTGCAGGATGGGGCGAACGAGCTGGTCGTCGCCTTCGCCTCGCCCGTCGCCGAGGCCGACCGAGCGAGCCTCGAGATCGGCTACCGGCCGCACACCTACTCCCACCCCTTCAACGCCCTGCGGAAGGCCGCCTGCAACTTCGGCTGGGACTGGGGGCTAGACGCCGCCTCCGCCGGCATCTGGAAGCCGGTGACCCTCCATGCCTGGAGCGGTGCGCGCCTCGCCTCGGTGCGCCCCGTGGTCACGGTCGACGGGACGACCGGCCGCGTCGAGCTGCACGTGGGGCTCGACCGGGCCTCGGACGCCGAGGTGGAGGTGCGCGCCTCCGTCGCCGGCGCGGAGGCCGTGGCGAGCGTCCCCGGTGGCGAGCGCACCGCGGTCCTCCACCTCGAGGCGGCCGAGGTGGCCCTGTGGTGGCCGCGGGGCTTCGGCGGGCAGCCGCTCCACGACCTCGAGGTCGCGCTCCTGCAGGGCGGAGCCGTCATCGACGAGCGCTCCCAGCGGATCGGCTTCCGGACCCTGGAGGTGCAGCTCGACCGCGACGACGAGGGCACCTCGTTCCGCTTCGTCGTCAACGGCGAGCCCGTCTGGATCCGCGGAGCCAACTGGATCCCGGACGACGCCTTCATCACCCGGGTCGACCGCGAGCGCCTCGCCCGCAGGATGGACCAGGCCGAGTCCGCGAACCTCAACCTCCTCCGCATCTGGGGCGGCGGCTACTTCGAGTCCGACGACTTCTACGACCTCTGCGACGAGCGCGGCATCCTCGTCTGGCAGGACTTCCTCTTCGCCTGCGCGGCCTACGCGGAGGAGGAGCCGCTCCGCAGCGAGGTCGAGGCGGAGGTCCGCGACAACGTCACGCGGATCATGCCGCACCCGAGCCTCGCGCTCTGGAACGGCAACAACGAGAACATCTGGGGCTTCGAGGAGTGGGGCTGGGAGAAGCGCCTCCAGGGCCGCACCTGGGGCCTGGGCTACTACCTCGATCTGCTCCCGCGCCTGGTCGCCGAGCTCGACCCGGCGCGCTCGTACACGCCCGGGAGCCCCTGGTCGGGCGACCCGCAGATCTTCGCGAACGACCTCGACCACGGCTCCGTGCACCTCTGGGAGCTGTGGAACCGCGTCGACTACCCCGCCTACCGGGACGCCCACGCGCGATTCGTCGCCGAGTTCGGCTGGCAGGGGCCGGCGTCGTGGTCGACCATCCAGCGCTCGATCTCGGACTCGCCGCTGACTCCCGAGTCGCCCGGGATGATCCACCACCAGAAGGCGACCGACGGCAACGACAAGCTGACCGACGGTCTCGTCGCTCACCTCCCGCTGCCCGACGACACGGAGGACTGGCACTGGGCGATGTCGCTCAACCAGGCGCTCGCGGTGACGCTCGCGATCGAGCACCAGCGCTCCGAGAGCCCGCGCTGCATGGGCTCGATCGTCTGGCAGCTCAACGACTGCTGGCCGGTCACCTCGTGGGCCGCGGTGGACGGCGACGGCACCGCCAAGCCGCTCCTCTACGCGCTCAAGCACGTCTTCGAGGACCGTCTGCTCACCGTGCAGCCGCGCGGGGAGGGGCTCGCCGTGGTCGCCGTGGGCGACTCCCCCGAGGAGTGGGCCGGCGAGTGCGTCGTGCGCCGCCTGGCGTTCGACGGGACGGTGCTGGCGGAGGAGCGGCAGGAGCTCGCGGTCGGGGCGCGCTCGGTGCGCACCCTGCCGATCGGGTCCGGCGTGGCGACGCCCGAGGACGCCGCCGCCGAGCTGCTCGTCGTCGACTTCGCCGGGACGCGCGCGTTCTGGTTCTTCGCCGAGTACCGCGACTCCGCCCTGGAGGCCGCGCGCCTGCGCACGAGCGCCGCCCCCGTCGAGGGCGGAGTGCAGGTGACCGTCACCGCCGAGAACCTCGTGCGCGACGTCACCCTCCTGGTCGACAAGGTGGACCCGTCCGCCGTCGTCGACGACCAGCTGGTCACGCTGCTGCCGGGCGAGAGCATCGTCTTCACGGTGCGCGGCTCCGGTCTCGACACCGAGGCGCTGGTGTCGCCGAGCGTGCTGCGCACGGCCAACCAGCTCGTCGCCGACTGGGCCTGATCCGCGGTGAGCACGCAGCCCGCCCTGGCCGTCGACGTCGGCGGCACGAAGATCGAGACCGCCCTCGTCGACGCCGGGGGCGGGCTCGTGCCCGGCACGCGGCACCGGCGCGCGACCGGCCCCGCCCTGACTCCTGAGGAGTTCGAGCGGGCGCTCGCGGAGTGCGTCGCCGCCTCGACGGCCGGGGCGGACGTCGTCGGCGTCGGCGCCGGATCCGCGGGGCCGATCGACCTCGACGGCGGCCGGATCCGACCGAAGAACCTCCCGCTGCTCCACGGCGTCCCGCTCCGGGAGGCGCTCGAGCGGCTCGTGCCCGGTCGGCCGGTCGAGCTGCGCCTCGACGGGACCTGCATCGCCCTCGCCGAGCACTGGTACGGGGCCAACCGGGGCGCCGTCTCCTCGGTGAGCCTCGTCGTGTCGACCGGGATCGGCGGCGGGATCGTCCTCGACGGCCGGGTGCTGGCGGGCCGCTCCGGCAACGCCGGCCACCTGGGCCAGGTGCACGTCGCCGACGCCGACCCCGAGGAGGGGAGCGACGGGACGCTCGAGAGCATCGCCTCCGGACCGAGCACCGTCGCCTGGGCCCGGCGCCGGGGCTTCGCCGGGAGCACCGGGGAGGAGCTCGGGCGCGCGGCCGCGGACGGCGACGCCGTGGCCCTGTCCGCGGTCCGCCGCTCCGCCGAGGCCGTCGGCACGGCGATCGCGGGCGCGGCGACCCTGCTCGACGTGCACGACTTCGCCGTCGGCGGCGGTTTCGCGGGCGTGACCCGCGACTACCTCCACCTCGTGCAGGCGAGCGCCCGGGAGCACGCTGTCCTGGACTACGCCCGCGGTCTCGACGTCCGCCCGTCCGGGCTCGGCGGGGAGGGGCCTCTGATCGGCGCGGCCGCCCTGATCCTCCGATCGACGGCGGCGGCGCGCGAGCCCGCCCTCGTGCCGTGAGCGGCATCTCCTCCGAGCATCCGCTCCGCTCGGCCCTGCGCCCGTTGCGGCACCGGGTCGTCGGGGCGGCGCTCGCCTACGTCGTCAAGGACAGCCCGCTGTGGATCCTGCCGCTCGTCACCGCCGCCGTGGTCGACGCCCTCGTCGACGGCCGGTCGCCATCGGCGCTCGTCGTGCCGGCCGCGGCCGCCGCGGCGACGATCCTCGCGAACATCGGGGCGAACGCGGTCTACGTGCGGCTCTCCTCGTCCGCCGTCCGCGCGCTGGGCCTGCGGCTGCGGGAGGCGCTCGCCGAGCGGCTGCAGAGCCTCTCGCTCGACTACCACTCGCGAGGCAGCGCCTCCATCGCCCAGACGAAGGTGGTGCGCGACGTCGAGAACCTCGAGCTGATGCTGCAGCAGGCCTTCGGGCCGGTGCTGACAGCGCTGGTGGTGCTCGTCGGAGCCGGAGTGGCGACGGGCACGAGGGTGCCGCAGTTCCTGCTGGTGTTCGCGCTGACCGTCCCGCTCGCGGCCGCACTCGTGCTCTGGCTCCGTCGGCGGACAGCGGCCGGCAACGAGGCGTTCCGGCGCCACGTCGAGACGATGTCCGGCACCGTCGGCGAGATGTCCGCGCTCCTCGAGGTCACCCGCGCCCACGGCCTCGAGAAGGTCTCGGTCCAGCGGGTGGTGGAGGCCGCCCGCCGCGTCGAGCGGGCGGGCGTCGCCCTCGACCGCCTGAACGGGCGCTTCGGGGCGCTGTCGTGGAGCAGCTACCAGCTCATCACGCTCGGCTCGCTCTTCGGCGCATCCGTCATCGCGATGACGGGCGTCCTGCCGGTGACGGTCGGCGAGGTCGTGCTGCTGAGCTCCTACTTCGCGCTGCTCACCGGGACGATCACGGCGGCGTTCCAGACTGCTCCGCTGGTCACCCGCGGCCTCGAGTCGCGCCGCTCGATAGCCGAGGTCCTGGCAGACCCCGACGTGGAGCACAACGAGGGCGAGCCGGTCGTCGACGCCCTCGCCGGAGGAGTCGAGCTCGACCGGGTGAGCGTCGACTACGGCGACCGGCGCGTGCTGCACGACGTGTCGCTCCGGATCGCCCCGGGGGAGACCGTGGCCTTCGTCGGCCCCTCCGGCTCGGGGAAGTCGACGCTGACCCGGGTGGTCCTCGGATTCGTCCGCCCCTCGCAGGGCCGCGTGCTGCTCGACGGCCGTGACATCGCCGCCCTCGACATGCGCACGGCCCGCCGCTTCGTCTCGGTCGTGCCGCAGGAGTCGGTGCTCTTCCGCGGCAGCATCCGCGACAACGTGCTCTACGGGACAGCGGACGCCGACGACCACCGGCTCGAGGCGGCGCTGCGGGCGGCGAACGCGGAGTTCGTCCTCGAGCTGCCCGACGGCTGGGACACGGTCGTGGGGGAGCGGGGCGCCCTGCTGTCGGGAGGCCAGCGCCAGCGCCTCGCGATCGCGCGGGCCCTGATCCGCGACCCCCGTCTGCTCGTGCTCGACGAGGCGACCGCCGCACTCGATCCGCGCACCGAGCGCGAGGTCCGGCTCGCCCTCGACCGGCTGCGCGAGGGGCGCACGACGCTGATCGTCGCCCACCGCCTGAGCACCGTCCGCACGGCCGACCGGATCGTGGTGCTCAGCGAGGGGCGCGTCGTGGAGCAGGGGACGCACGATGAGCTGCTCGCGACGGGCGGCGCGTACGCCGCGCTGCACGCGACGGCCTGAGCGGGCCGCGGCCGCATCGATCCGTCGTCTGCGGCCCGTGCCCGCCGCGGGGACGGGCCGCTGCTGACGGATCGATCGCGGGTGCGGCCCAGCGGGAGCATCGTTAGCGTGGAGGTCCGCGCCGATCGCCGGCGCCGAGGGGAGCCCCATGGATCCGACCGTCGAGATCGACGCCCGGGCGGAGGCCCTGCGCGCCGACCCCGAGAGCTTCGCCGCGATGGACGCGCTCTGGCGCAGCGTCTACGCCCTGCCGATGTGGTGCTTCATCGCGCGGGGGCCGGACGACGCGCCCACCCCCTTCGTCGGCGGCCTGGAGTCGGGGCCGATGGTCTTCGCCTTCACCACGGGGGAGCGCGCCCGCGCCGGGGCGCTGCACGCCGGCCTCTCCGACGAGGACGCGTCGCGCGTGCTGAAGGTGCCGATGCCGGCCGCGCTCGAGTGGATCGCGGCTATGGGGTCCTCCGGAGTCGCGGGAGTGGTCTTCGACCTGCCCCGCTTCGGGTACTTCGCGCCTCTCCAGAACCTGCTGCCGATGCGCGACTTCATGGCGGCGAACCCGCCGGCCTGAGCCCCGCCCCGTCGAGACCAGCGGATCCGCCGATACCAGCTGATCCGCCGGTTGTCGCCGCCCCGAACTGGTCACTGGACGACACCCGAGGATGGTGGGCCGGAGGCGCGCCCGTCCTCCGAGGACGAGGCCGGGAGACGCCGATGGGGAAGCTGCACTACGACGGATCGGTCGAGATCGACGTCGAGGACCGGGTGCTCGCCCACCTGCAGATCGTCCTCACCGCGAAGCTGCGCCGGGGGGAGTCGTGCCTGCTCACCTGGCGCGACGAGAACGGGATGAGCGACGGCCGCAGCGCGATCTGGCTGCACCCCTCGCACACGCTCCGCTACACCTACGCCGGCGGCCGCATGCCCCGCATCAACCCCGCCTGGATCGCGGCGCTCACCGATCTCGCGAACTCCGCCGGCGGCCTCCGCTTCGTCCCCGAGCCGCCGGAGCCCGTGCGTCCCCCCGGCGGAAGCGCTCGCCGGTGACCGGCGGCCGGCCCCGTTCCCGGTCTCTGGCTCAGCAGCCGGAGTCGGCGGCGTCCGCGTCGAGCGCCGCCGCGGTGCCGAGCGCGATCAGCGACTGATCCGTCGCGACCGCGACCCTCGGGAAGCCGAGCGCTCGCAGCAGCCCGGCGCGCTCGCGGTCGCCCGCGTAGGCCCCGGCGCCCTTGCCCGCGCGCCGGGCCGCCGCGGCGATCCTCGGCAGCGGGTCGTCCGGACCGTCGGCGGCGAGCAGGTCGGACAGGTCCCGGCCGAGGCCGATCGCGAGGTCGAACGGGCCGACGAAGACTCCGCTCACGCCCGGCACCGCGAGAATCCGATCGACGGCGTCGAGACCGGCCTGCGTCTCGATCATGACCCAGAGCGCGGTGCGCGCCTCGGCGGCCGACGGGGGAGCGGCGCCCCAGAGATCGGACATCGGCCCCCAGCTGCGGCGGCCGAGCGGCGGGTAGTGCGCGGCGCGGACGGCCGCGAGCGCCTCCTCGACCGTCTCGATCATCGGGACGACGACGACGTCCGCTCCGGCGTCGAGCGCCCTGCCGATCAGCGCGTCGGAGAGCCCCGCGACCCGGACGCCGACGGGCGGCCTCCCGCTCACGGCGCCGAGTGCGCGAAGGGAGGCGAGGACCGCGGCGTCGTCGAACGCGCCGTGCTGCGCGTCCAGGCACAGCCACGCCGGCCCGCCGCGCGCGATCTGCGCGACCGTCAGCGGCTCCCCGAGCCGGCACCACACCCCGTCGGCCCGACCGTCTCCGAGAACCCGTTCCGCATCCACGGGTCCGATCCTCGCGCACGCGGGGCCGCCTAGGCGAGGACCGCCAGCACCGTCGACAGGATCCCGAGGACGACGCCCGCCCCGAGCAGGATCAGGCCGGTCAGGCGCAGCGCCCGCACCGCGTCGCTCCACCGGTGCAGGCGGATGCGGTGCGGATCCTCCTCGCGGTAGTGCACCTCCCGCTGGTCCGACCGTGTCGGCGTCAGCGGGTCCCCGGCGGACAGCGGACGCGATCGCACCTCGCCGGCCCGGGTCACCCAGTGCAGCGCGAGGGGCGGACCCTCCTCGAGGTAGGCGGTCGTCGTCAGCCAGCGTCCGTCGATCAGCGCCGCGACGAACGCGGCGAGCAGGAACAGCACGCCGAGGGGGAGGGTGACAAGCGAGAGGGCCTCGGAGATCGTCTCCAGCATGCAGCGTCCCTCCGACCGGATCCGGTGCTGAGCGTACCGAGTCGGCGGCCGGCGCGTCCGCAGTGGGACGCGCGCCGCCGCCGAGCCCGCGGGCCTCAGCCCCAGGCGACCTCGAGGTCGACGACGAACGTCACTCCGAAGCGGTCGCGCAGCATCCCGTAGAGGGGCGACCAGGCCGCCGGGGCCAGGGGCACGACGACCGCCGCCCCCTCCGAGAGGCCGTCCCAGAGGCGGTGCAGCTCGTCGGCGTCGGAGCCGCGCAGCGACACGAACACCGGGATCGTGCCCGGGTCGTAAGCCGTGTGCGCGGGGACGTCGTACGCCATGACGCGGAAGCCGGCCTCGGAGACGACCTGGCCCCACATCAGCTGGTCGGCCTCGTCGGGCGAGGTGACAGCGTTCGCGTCCGCGTAGGACATCGCGTCGACCCGGCCTCCCGTGACCGAGGCGTAGAACTCCAGCGCCTCGCGGGCCTGTCCGCGGAAGTTGAGGTGGGTCGTCGTGGTGATGCTCATCGTGCGCTCCTCGCAGTCGTGCCGGGTCGATCACCCGGTGCCCCGACGCTCCCAGGAGAAGAGGACGGGAACGGTCCTCTTCTCGGAATACCCTCGGGACGTGCCCACGACGACCGAGCGGCTCCTCCTGCTCCTCTCCCTCCTGCAGACCCGCCGCGACTGGCCGGGCGGAGTGCTCGCCGAGCGCCTGGGGATCGCGCCGCGCACGGTGCGTCGCGACGTCGACCGACTCCGCACGATGGGCTACCGGATCGACGCGGCGAAGGGCCCCGACGGCGGGTACCGGCTCGAGGCCGGCGCCGAGCTCCCGCCGCTGCTCTTCGACGACGAGCAGGTGCTCGCCCTCACCGCCGCCCTGCGCGCGCCGATCGCGGGGCTCGAGGAGGCGTCGGCCCGTGCGCTGGCGACGGTGCGGCAGGTCCTGCCCGCCCGGCTCCGGCCCCGAGCTGATGCGCTGCGCTTCACGGTCGCGGCGGCGCCGGCCCCCGCAGTCCCTCCGGAGCGGCTGGTCGCGGTCGCGGCGGCCGTCCGGGCCTCGGAGGTGCTCCGCTTCGCGTACGCGGAGGCGGTGCGCCGCGTCGAGCCCCACCACCTGGTCGCGCGTCAGGGCCGCTGGTACCTCATCGGCTTCGACCTCGACCGCGACGACTGGCGGGTGTTCCGCGTCGACCGGCTCGAGCCGCGCTCGCCCCGCGGGGCTCGCTTCCGCCGCCGGGTGCTGCCGGGCGGGAGTCCCGCCGAGTTCCTGGAGGCGCGGTTCCGCGGCGGAGCGCCCGGGGAGGGGTGGCCGTGCCGCGGCTCGGTGGTGCTGGAGGCGCCCGCCGCCGAGGTCCTGCCCTACGCGGGCGACGGGGAGGTGGAGGACCTCGGCGACGCGGGCTGCCGACTCGCCCTCGGCGCCTGGTCGTGGCAGGCGCTCGCCGCGTCGTTCGGCCGGTTCGACGCTCCGATGGCCGGGGCCGAGCCGCCCGAGCTGGCCGCCGCGTTCCGCGTGCTCGCGGAGCGGTACGCCGCGGCGGGAGCCTGACCGGACCGCGGCGGCCGTCCGGCACCGCTACTTCACCGAGTACCGGGCGCTCCCCGTGCTGCCGTCCGCCGTCGTGACCGTCAGCGTCCAGCAGGTGCCCCGCTTCGCGGGCACCGTCCACGCCTTCACGTAGCGGTTCGTCGCGGTGTCGTAGCGGAGGCGTCCGGTCAGGGTGGTCGTCGGCGCTCCGGTGAGGACGGCGCCGGCGGTGCAGGAGGTCTGCTTCTGCGTGACGCTGCGCACGTCGGCGAGGGCGGAGTGGCGGAACGTTCCCGCGGAGGACGTCGAGGTCACCTGGAACGTCATGCCGGTCGCGGCTCCGGCGGCCACGCTCTTCACCGAGGTGCTGAGCCCGCCGATCGTCCACGGGGTCACGGTGTAGGACGCGGTGAGGGTCGAGACGTTGCCCGCCCGGTCGGTCGCGGTCGCCCGGTACACGTGCGGACCGACGGAGCGGCCGCCGCCCGTGATCACGCAGGCGCCGGTGAGGCCCGAGAGCGCGTCGTCCGCGAGGCAGCGCGGCTCCGGGAGCACCGTGCCGAAGGGGTAGGACCCCTCGGGCCTCGACGTGAACGAGAGCTGCGGCTTCGTGGTGTCGATGGCGATGCCGCTGCGGGTCGTCGTGGCGCGGTTGCCCGCGTTGTCGACGGCGGTGCCGGTGACGCTCTGGCCGGGGCCCTCGCGCAGGATCCGCGCGGGGGTGCAGCTGCGGATCCCGGAGCCGCTGCCGTCGGCGCAGGAGAAGCCGACGGAGACGGGGGAGCGGAACCAGCCCGCGGCGTTCGGAGCCGTCGGCGTGGTCGTCGCGGCGATGGTGGGGACGCCGGTGTCGACGATCCGGTAGGTCGCGGTGGCGGTCGTGGTCAGTCCTCCGGGGTCGGTCCAGGTGCAGGTCGCCGTGCGGGTGCCGAGGCCGTTCACGAGCGTGCCGGTGACGACGGCCTCTTCGCTGAACGTTCCGCTCTCCGCATCCGTGATCGCGCAGGCGGCCCTCGGCTCCGAGCCCTTCTCGTAGGAG
Source organism: Rathayibacter sp. RFBD1 (assembly GCF_002932915.1). Taxonomy (NCBI): domain Bacteria; kingdom Bacillati; phylum Actinomycetota; class Actinomycetes; order Micrococcales; family Microbacteriaceae; genus Rathayibacter; species Rathayibacter sp. RFBD1. The sequence goes on along the minus strand of NZ_PSWQ01000004.1, from coordinate 29,942 downwards.
GCGCCGTCGGTGGCGGAGGCGACCGTCACGACGGGCGGGGTGTTCGCGGGGACCACGGTGACCGTGTGCGGCACGCCGGCCGTGGTGCCGTACGCGTCCCGCGCGCTCACCGTGAAGGTGGAGTCGCCTGCGGTGGTCGGCCTGCCCGAGACGACGCCCTCCGGCGAGAGGGCCACCCCCGCGGGAAGGGCGCCGGACGAGACCTCGAAGGTCGCAGCCGGGCCGGACGCCGTGAAGGTCGCGGAGTAGCGGGTCCCGGTCTTGACGAGCGTCTCGGCGGTGTCGGCGGTGAGGGTCGGCAGCGGGCCGATCGCGAAGGCGTGGTTGAAGCCGACCGCGATGCCGGTGGCGCCGGTGATCCCGGCCGGGACGTCCAGCTCCGTGTCGCCGTCGGGGTGCAGGGAGACGACGGTCCCGTCGGACGTCAGCAGGACGCTGAAGCCGATGCCGGCGGCGATCGCGGTGATGCCGCCGAGATCGGCCGGGACCTGCGGCAAGCCGGAGTCGGCGGGGTCTCCCCAGGTGACGACGGTGCCGTCCCGCTTCAGGGCGAGGCTGTGGGAGTAGCTGACCGACACGGCGACGACGTCGCGGAGGCCTGCCGGGGCGGTGTACGCGCCCCTGTCGTCGCCGCCCCACGCCACGACGGTCCCGTCGGCGCGCAGCGCGAGGCTGTTCCAGCCGCCCGCGGCGATCGCGACCACTCCGGAGAGACCCGCCGGCACGTCGGTCGCTCCGAACCGATCCGAGCCCCAGGCCGCCACGGTCCCGTCGCCCCGCAGAGCGAGGGTGTGGTAGCTGCCCGCGGCGACGGCGGTCACGCCGCCGAGTCCGGCCGGGACGTCGGTCTGGCCCTGACGGTCGTCGCCCCACGCGACGACCGTCCCCTCCATCGTGAGGGCGATGCTGTGGAGGTACCCGGTCGTGATCGCCGTCACCTCGCCGAGCCCGGCCGGCACGTCCCGCTCGCCCTCCAGATCCGCTCCCCAGGCCTCGACGGTGCCGTCGGTGTGGAGCGCGAGGGTGTGGCTGTAGCTGCTCGCGACGTCCGTGAGGTCGGACATGCCCGCCGGCACGTCCCACTCCCCGTTGAGGTAGCGCCCCCAGGCGGCGACGCCGTTGAGGAGGTGGTCGTTCCCGACCGGCACCGGGTCCGGCTCGGCGGAGGCGAGGGGAGCCGCGGTGCCGGCGAGCAGGGCGACGGTCGCGGTCAGAGCGAGCAGAGTGCGGCGCAGGCCCGCGGCGGTGCTGGCGGGGCGCGGAGAAGCGGGGTCGGTCACGGGCTCACGCTAGGGGCCGGCTCTCCTCCGCGGCGGGGGCGGGGGCGCCCTGTAGCGGACATGTCCTCTAGAGGGCGGAGCGCCGCTCCTCCAGGGCGGAGCCCCGCTCCTCCAGGGCGGAGCCCCGCTCCTCCAGGGCGGAGCGCCGCTTCTCCAGGGCGGAGCCTGGCCCCTCGGGGCCCGCGGCGGAAGGGCTTGCCCGGATCCGCGGCCGGCGATTGGCTGGAGGGCAGGAGAGAGAGGTGTCACCATGACGCAGACCTTCCCCGCCTGGTTGCGGGATCAGCAGAAGAGGGACGACGAGGTCGGCCGCTTCGCGCAGGCCTTCGGCGGTCGCGACGACCTGCCCGAGCACGGCGGCCGCGCGATCTACGACGGCTACTTCGCCAGCGAGCCCGAGTCGGCGCAGGCCGATCTGGACCGCGCCTGGATGGAGTTCGAGGCGCACCCCGAGCCGTCCGCCACGTCCGACGAGCCGGAGGGACTCCGATGAGCGACCAGACCCCGAGCCCCGTCGAGGACCCGGACGACCAGTCCGACAAGCCGTCGCAGGCCGAGGGCGAGGACGAGCGCGACACCCCGCACGAGGTCCTGCCCGCCGAGGGCAAGCCCTCGAAGGCCGAGGGCTGAGCCGACGCACTGAGCCGACGCACTGAGCCGACGCACTCCCCGGAGGGGCGCATCCTGCAGAGGGTGCGCCCCTCCGTCGCGTCAGCGCCCGGTGACCGCCAGCAGCTCGTGCGCCGCGGCGCTGTCCGGGTAGCGGGAGAGCACGCGCTCCAGATCGCGCCGAGCCGGAGCCGTGCGCCCGTCCGAGAGGAGCGTGCTCGCGCGCTCGAGCAGCGCCTCCGCCCGCAGCTCCACGGGACGCGCGCTGGTGACGGTCGGGCGCACCACGCGGTCGAACGCCTCGAGGGCGCCCTCGATCAGGCCGAGCTCGCGTAGAGCGACGCCGCGGCGGATGAGCACCGCGGCGGAGGCGGCGTCCACGTTCTCGACGGGTGCCGAGAACTCGGCCACGTCGCTCCAGCGTCGGCGGGCGGAGTAGAGGGAGGCGAGCGTCGACGCCGCGAGGGTCGACGGCTCCAGGGTCTCGACCGCCACGACCGCCGCGGCCGGATCCGTGGGTGCCGCCAGCTCGGCGTAGAGCAGGCGCAGCGCCGGGGCGTCGAGCGGCACCTCCACGTCGAGGCCGCCGCTCAGCGGCAGGCGGACGGTCAGCGCGATCCCGTAGCGGCGGAGGAAGGAGTCGGCCGACGGGTCGTAGCGGATGCGCACCAGCCAGCCGGTGAGCCGCAGAGCGCGGTCGTCGTCTGCGGAGTGCAGGGCGTCGCGGACGAGCTCGACGACGGCCGCGAGGCGCGAGCCCTCGGGGGAGCCGGTGGTCGCCTCGTGCAGGTCCTCCGCCGGCGCCCCGGCGCGCACGAGCCGGAGCAGGGGCGCCTCCCACGCCGGAGCGAGGGCGGAGGGGCGCACGAGACCCGGCCCGCCGGGCATGCCGAGCCAGCCGGACAGCCGGGAGCGGTGGTCCTCGGGGGAGAGCGGGTCCCCGGCCGCCCGGAGCCGGGGGCGTGTGAGGGCGCGGAGCTCACCGCTCCGTCGGAAGCCGACTGCCACGGCCGATCCCCCTCCGCGTGCGACGGCGGCTGAGGACCGTCGATCCGCCGAGTCTACGGCGTCGCGCCCCGCCGTCACCCCCGAACGGGGAGCGACGCGCTGGCGGCGATCCCCCGCCTCCCGTCGTCGCCCCCCGGCGCTGTCAGGCGCCGATCGAGCCCGCCGTGCGCAGCGGCATCACGTCGGGCTTCTCGGCGGTGCTCGCGATCGTCACGACCGCCTTCTCCTCGTTCGAGCGGAGCACGGCGTCCATGATCTCGAGCACGTGCAGGGCCACGCGGCCGGAGGCGCGGTGCGGGCGGTCCTCCGCGATCGCCTCCGCGAGGTCGGCCAGTCCCACTCCGCGACCGGTGTCGATCACGCCGGCGGAGTCGGGGACGACCCGCCAGTCCTCGTCGCGGACGGCGACCTCGACCGGGTCCGAGAACATGTTCGGATCCGGGACCGAGATGGTGCCCTCGGTGCCGTAGACCTCGAACTTCGGGGCCCGGCTGCGCCAGACCTCGAAGCTCACGGTGACGGTCGTGGCGACTCCGCTCGCGTGCTCGAGCAGCGCGGTGATGTGCGTGTCGATCGTCACCTCGATCGGCGTGCCCGCCTTCGGCCCGGTCTCGATCGTGCGCGGGCGGTCGGAGCGGGTGGCCAGGCCCGTGACGCGGACGACCGGCCCGAAGAAGTGCACGAGCGCCGTCAGGTAGTACGGGCCCATGTCCAGCAGCGGGCCGCCGCCGGGCTGGTAGTAGAACTCGGGCGCCGGGTGCCAGCGCTCGTGGCCGGGAGCGGCCCAGTGCACCTGCGCGGCGATCGGGGTGCCGATCGCGCCGGAGTCGAGGGTGAGGCGCGCGGTCTGCACGCCGGTCCCGAGCACCGTGTCCGGGGCGCTCGCGAAGCGCAGGCCCAGCTCGTCCGCGAGGTCGAGCATCGGCGCGGCCTCGGCCGGGTTCAGCCCGAGCGGCTTCTCGGCGAAGACGTGCTTGCCCGCCTTCAGGGCGCGGGTGCCGATCTCGACGTGCGCCGCCGGGATCGTGAGGTTCAGCACCGCGTCGATCTCCGGGTCGTCGATCAGCGCGTCGACGGTGAGGGCGCGGACGCCCTGCTCGTCGGCGACCTGCTGCGCCCGCTCCTGGTTCAGGTCGGCGACCGCGACGAGGCGGAGGCCGGGGAAGGTCGGGAGGTTCGCGAGGTACTGCTCGCTGATCTTCCCGACGCCGATGATGCCGACTCTCAGCGGGACGCCCACAGCATTCCCCTCTCGATGATCGTGCGGACGTTGTCGTCCTGGAGGATCTCGACGCGGTGGCCCGGCGTCGAGACGAAGATGCGGCCCTCGCCCCAGAGGCGGGTCCAGATCGCGGGGGAGGTGATGGGGCGCTTCCACGGGTCCCACGGGCGGACGGCCTGCGTGGTCGTGGCGAGCACGTCGTTGTAGTCGTCGTGCAGCACCCAGTACTGCTCCGTGACCAGCTCGAAGTCGGAGATGCCCTGCGTGATCGGGTGGTCGGCGGCGAGGGCCGTCATCTCGATCGTGTGCGGCATGTAGTTGTCCGACTGCTCGCCGGTGCGCTCGTCCGGGTGCTTGCCGGGGTGCGAGGCGAACTGGCCGCCGATCAGCTGCAGGTAGTCGGAGTTGTCGCGGTAGGAGTCGGCGATCCCGCCGTGCCAGCCGGCGAGGCCTGTGCCGCGCTCGACCGCCGCGCGGAGGCCCAGGAACTCCTCCCACTGGATGGAGGTCATCGTGTTCGACTGCACGATCAGGTCGACCGTCCGCATGTACGCCTCGTCGGCGTACACGGCGGTCGACTCCTCGACGCGCACGTCGTAGCCGTTGTCGCGGAGGAACGGCAGGAACAGCTCGGTCGCCTCGACCGGTTGGTGGCCGTCCCAGCCCCCTCGGACGACGAGGGCCGTCTTGCCGGGAGTGGTCGGGGAGTGGTCGGTCATCGTCGTCCTCACGTGCGGGCGGATCGCTCCGCGGTTCGTCATCGAACAGGACTTGCGCAACTTCTGCGCGGGAGCCCCGGCGTCCGACCATCATGCACCGCGGTTCCCGGCGGGAGCAAGCCGTCCGCGCGCCGGTCCAGTTGCGAAAGTCGGTATCCGCTACGGTGAGCACATGCCCGACCACGACGACGTCTCCGGAGCGACCACCCGCCCGACCATGGCGCTCATCGCCGAGCGCGCCGGGACCAGCGTCCCCACCGTCTCGAAGGTGCTCAACGGCGGCACCGACGTCTCGGAGGCGACCCGTCTGCGCGTGATGGAGGCGGCGCACGCGCTCGGCTACCGCCGCCGTCCGCGTCTGCGCCCACCGGTCGAGGATCCGCACTCCGCCCAGATCGTCGACGTCGTCGTCGGCCACATCGGCGGCACCTGGATCGGCCCGGTCCTCGAGGGGATCGAGGCCGAGGCCTCCGCCGCCGGGGTCGACCTGGTGCTCACCCGCGCCCGCGACGACGGCGCCTGGATCAGCCGCCTCCTCCGCCGCCCCTCGCTCGGCGCCATCGTGGTGCTGGTCAACGTCTCGGCCGCGCAGCTGCACCTGCTGACCACCGCCGAGCTGCCCGTCGTCGTCGTCGACCCCAGCACGCGGCCGCCGGCCGACGTCGCGAGCGTCGGCGCGACCAACTGGGACGGGGGCCGCATGGCCGCCGAGCACCTGCTCGACGCCGGCCACACCCGCTTCGGCGTCCTCGGCGGCACCCGCACCCAGCTCTACAGCAGCGCCCGGATCGACGGCTTCACCACCGCGCTCCGCGCCGCCGGAGTCGAGGATCCGCGCGTCGCCTACTGCGACTGGGACCGCGAGCTGGCCCGCGAGGCCGCCGGGCTGATGCTCGCCGAGCCGGACGCGCCGACCGCCTTCTTCGCCTGCTCCGACGTGATGGCGCTCGGCGTCTACGAGGCCGCCGACGACGCCGACCTCCGCATCCCCCGCGACCTCAGCGTCATCGGCTTCGACGACGTCGAGGAGTCGGCCTGGGCGACCCCGCCGATGACCACGATCCAGCAGCCCATCGGCGAGATGGGCGCCATCGCCTTCCGGATGCTGCACCAGGCGCACCGGTCGGCGACCCCGCTCGCCTCGGGAGCCTCGGCCACCCGCATGGAGCTCGAGACGCGGCTGATCCGCCGCGCCTCCGTCGCGCCCGTGCGCGTCTAGCGCCGCCCGCTCGCCCTCCCACCCCGCCCCCCTCGGGATCGATGCGTCACGATCGGTCCCCATCCGGCGCCCGTGACGACCGTTCGTGACGCATCGACCCCGGTGGGCGCCGCGGTCGGTGGCGACCCGGGTCGCACCGCCTATGCTGCCCGGATGCGCAGCGCGACCGGGGGGATGGTGGTCGCGTCGTTCGTCTCGCGGATCCTCGGGTTCGTCCGGCTGGCGCTCCTGATCGTGGCGGTCGGCGGCACGAGCGCGTCGGTCGGCGGGCAGGTGTTCGAGGTCGCGAACTCCGCGCCCACCTACCTGTACGGGCTCATCGCGGGCGGGGTGCTCGGCGCGGTGCTCGTGCCGCAGATGGTCCGGGCGCGGGCCGACGGACCGGAGGGCGTGCGGACCCTCGAGCGGCTGCTCACCGTGTGCCTCGGCGGAGCGGCGCTCCTCACGGCCGCCTGCACGCTCGCGGCGCCGCTGATCGTCGGGCTCTACGCCGGGGGCTGGTCGGCCGACTGGGCTCTGCTCGCCACCCAGATGGCCTACTGGTGCCTGCCGCAGATCTTCTTCTACATCGTCTTCGCCGTCTTCTCGCAGCTGCTCAACTCCGCCGAGAAGTACGGGCCGGGCGCGTGGGCGCCCGCCTGCGCGAACGTGATCTCGGTGCTCGGGATCGCGGTGTTCCTCCTGATCCACCCCGAGGCGGCGTCGACGCCCGCCGACGAGTGGACGCCGGAGATGGTGGCGCTCCTGTGCGGCACTGCCACTGCGGCGATCGTGGTGCAGGGGGTGATCGCGGTCGCGTTCTCGCGGTCCGTCGGCGTCCGCCTGCGGCCGCGCTTCGGCGTCGCCGGGCTCGGCGGAGTGTCGCGGGACGCGGTCTGGGTGTTCCTCGGCGCCCTCGTCGCAGAGGTGTCGTACATCGTCGTCTCGAACGCGGCGACGGCGGCCGGCCAGGCCATGAACCGCGCCGGCGTCGACGGGCCGAGCCTCAACTCCTTCTCGAGCGCGCAGCTGCTGCTCCTGCTGCCGCACGGCATCCTGGTCGTCTCCGTCGCCACGGCGATGTTCACGCCGCTCAGCCGGGACCTGCACCGCGGCGATCGGGCGGCCGCGGCGGTGAACCTCCGACGGACCGAGGACGCGGTGCTCGCCGTCACTCTGCTCGCGACGCTCCTGTTCGTCGCGGCGGCGCCACTGCTCACGCAGCTCGTCTTCGGCACACCGGTGATCGGCGGAGTCCTGCAGCTGCTCGCCCTGAGCCTGGTCGGCTTCAGCCAGACCTACGTCCTCAACCGGGCGATGTTCGCGCTGGGTCGGGCCCGCGACTCGCTGGCGACCCAGGTCGTCTCGGCCGTCGGCGTCGCGGCGGGGGCGCTCGTCGGCGGGCTCCTCCTGCCTGCCGAACTCGTCGTGCCGGCGATCGCGGGCGGCACCGCCCTCGGGACCACGGCCGCGTGGGCCCTCGCCCACTGGCTGGTCCGGCGCCGGATCGGCGTCGTGCCGCAGCCGACCCGGGACCGCCGCGCCGCTCTCGTCGCGGCGCTGGTCGCAGCCTGCGCGTCGGTGCCGCTCGGCCTGCTGCTCGCCGTGCCCGCCGACCGCCTCGCGGCCGGCGCCGTGCTGCTGCCGGTCGGACTCGCGATCACCGCCCTGTTCGTGGTCGTGCACCGGGTCGTCGGCGGGCGCTGGCTCTGGTCGCTGGTGCTCGCGCCGCTCTGAGGGGCTGCGCGTGCGGTCCCGCGGCCCCCGCCCTCAGTGCCCCGCGCCGAGGTTCCCGGCGAGGCGGCCGTGCATCCGGGTGGAGGCGTCGTTCATGCCCTCGATCACGGCGCGGGTGCCGTGGCGCTCGTACTTGGTGGTGACGGCGTCCAGCGCGGCGACGGTCGAGGCGTCCCAGATGTGGGAGCCGGAGAGGTCGATCACGACGTGCGCGGGGTCCTCCGCGTAGGAGAACTGCGTGGTCAGGTCGTTGCTGGAGGCGAAGAACAGCTCGCCGGTCACCGTGTAGTGGGCCGTCGATCCGTCGGCCGAGAGGGTGCGCTCGACGGTGGCGAAGTGGGCGACCCGGCGGGCGAAGACGACCATGGCGGCGAGGACGCCGACGACGACTCCGATCGCCAGGTTGTGGGTGAGGACGACCACGACGACCGTGGCGATCATGACGACCGTCTCGCCGACGGGCATCCGCTTCAGGGTCGACGGGCGGATGCTGTGCCAGTCGAACGTCGCCACCGACACCATCACCATCACCGCGACCAGCGCGGCCATCGGGATGATCGCGACGAGGTCGCCGAGCGCGACGACGAGGATCAGGAGGAACACGCCGGCGAGGAAGGTCGAGATGCGGGTGCGGGCGCCGGACGCCTTCACGTTGATCATCGTCTGGCCGATCATCGCGCAGCCGCCCATGCCGCCGAACAGGCCGGAGAGCACGTTCGCGGCGCCCTGCCCGAGCGACTCGCGGGTCTTGCGGGAGGGGGTGTCGGTGATGTCGTCGACGAGCTTCGCGGTCATCAGCGACTCGAGGAGTCCGACGAGCGCCATCGCGACGGCGTACGGCGCGATGGTCGTGAAGGTCTCCCAGGTCAGCGGTACGTTCGGCAGGAACAGTTCGGGGAGGCTGCGGGGCAGCTCGCCCTGATCGCCCACGGTGGGGACGGCGACCGCCGTGACGACGACCGCCGCGGTGATGAGGACGATGGCGACGAGAGGCGCCGGAACGGCCTTCGTCAGGCGCGGCATCACGACCATGATCACGATGCCGACGGCGACCAGCGGGTAGACCAGCCAGGGCACGCCGATCAGGTTGGGGATCTGCGCCGAGAAGATCAGGATCGCCAGCGCGTTCACGAATCCGACCATCACGCTGCGGGGGATGAAGCGCATGAGCTTCGCCACTCCGAGCAGCCCGAGCACGATCTGGAGCACGCCCGCGAGGATCACCGTCGCGATGAAGTAGTCCATCCCGTAGTCGCGGGCGACGGGCGCGATCACGAGGGCGACGGCGCCGGTGGCGGCGGTGATCATCGCGGGGCGGCCGCCGAGGAAGGCGATCGACACGGCCATCACGAACGACGAGAAGAGGCCGACCCGCGGATCCACGCCCGCGATGATCGAGAACGAGATCGCCTCGGGGATGAGCGCGAGCGCGACCACGAGGCCGGCGAGGACCTCGCGGGTCAGGATGCGGGGGGTGCGCAGCGCCGTCATCACGGTGGGCTCGGCGTGCGGGCGGGCAGGGGTCTTCGAGGCGAGGGCCATCGCGGCGGCTCCAGGGAGTGGGAGGGGTGCTCGACGAGGAGCGCGGAGGGCTGCGGCATCGGGTCGGCGGAAGCGGGCGGGGATGCCAAGCTTGCAGAGGCGTGTCAGCAGCACGGGCAACCCTACCCTCACGTAAGGGTAGATCTGAAGGGGTGAGCAGGATCGGCACCATGCACATCGGCGAGCTCGCCGAGCGGACCGGCCTCTCGCTCCGGACCCTGCGCCACTACGACGAGATCGGCCTCGTGAAGGCGTCCGGCCGCACCGAGGGCGGCTTCCGCCTCTACACGTCCACCGACTACGACCGCCTGATCCTCATCCGCCGCATGAAGCCGCTCGGCTTCTCGCTGGAGGAGATGGCCGCGCTGCTCCGCGTGATCGACACCCTCGAGGCCGAGGGCGACGACGCGCCGGCCGAGGTCCGCGCGCAGCTCGACGCCTTCGTCGCGCAGGCCCGCGAGCGCCGCGAGGCGCTGAGCGCCCAGCTCGCGATGGCGGACGAGTTCGTCGATCTGCTCACCAGCCGCTGAGCCCGGCCGCCTGCGCGATCGATGCGTCGCGAACGGCTCCCACGCGGCTCCGATGACGACCTTTCGCGACGCATCGGATCCCGGGAGCGCGGGAGAGCCGCTCAGGTCGCGCTCGCGTCGGGCAGCTGCTCCGGGCAGTCGCCGCCCGGCTCGGTGGCGAGCTCGAAGTGCCAGATCTCGTTCGCGTAGATCTGGCAGAGCCCGTAGTCGGTGCCGTGCTGCGCGAGCCAGCTGTCCGCGTCCGTGTAGCCGATGTCGACCGCGCCGCCGGTGAGGTGGGCGGAGGAGGTGACGGATGCGACGCGGCGGCCCGCCTCCTCCGCGCCGTACTCGCGGACGGCGTCGTCGACCAGCGCCTGCTGGTAGCGCTCGCTGCGCCAGCCGCTGGTCACCACGAAGGGCACGTCGTCGGCGGCCGCGTCCGTGGCGGCGGCCTGGACGGCCGCGCGCAGGGCGGGGTCGAGGCGGGCGATCGCCGGGAGGTCGTCGGCGAAGGGCGAGACCGACTCGCCCTCCTCGATGTAGCCGTCCTCGTCGCCGAGGGGGTCGGAGAAGAGCTCGGCCGCCGCGGGCGCGCTGCCGCGCCGCTCGCTCAGGAGGGCCCACGACGCCGCTCCGAGGAGGGCGGCGAGCAGGACGACGGCCAGGGAGGCGGCGATCACGGCGGAGCCGGCGCGGCGAGGGCGGTGGGGGGAGACGAAGGTGGAGCGCATGCAGCGAGCACACCAGGGGAGGGGTGACGGGAGCGTCAGGGCCGAGCAGACGCCGACCATACGCCGGGAGGGGGGAACCGCACCGTCACCGTGAGCCCGCCCTCGTCGCGGGCGTCGAGGCGCAGCTCGCCGTCGTGCACCTGGACGATCCGGGCGGCGAGCGCGAGCCCGAGCCCGGCGCCGCGCGGGCCCGCCCCGCCCGCGGTGCGTCCGGCGCCGCGCACGAAGGGCTCGGTCATCGTGGCGAGCAGCGCGTCGGGCACCACCGGTCCGGTGTTGACGACCGCGACCTCGACCGCTCCGTCGGGGGCCGTCCGCGTCGCGACGACCACCCGGCCGCCCTCCGGCACGTTGTGGCGGACGCCGTTCAGCACGAGATTGCCGAGCAGCTGCCGCACCAGCACCGGATGCCCGTCGAACGAGCCCTCGCCCAGCTCGTCGACCACGACGATCCCGGAGGCCTCGGCCAGCGGGCGCAGCTCGTCGACGACGTCGGAGGCGGTCTCGGCGATGTCGACGGGCTCCCGGAGGAGCGGCTCGGACGAGTCGAGGGCCGCCAGGGCGAGCAGCGCCTCCACGATCTCGGTGCCCCGCCGGTTCGTCTCGTCGAGGCGCCGGAGCGTCTCGCCCGGGTCGCCGCTCCCGGGGTCGGCGAGGGCCGCGTCGAGGATGCTGCGCGCGATCGCCTGCGGGGTCCGCAGCTCGTGCGAGGCGTTCGCCGCGAACCTCCGCTGCTCCGCGAAGGAGCGCTCCAGTCGCTCGAGCATCGAGTCGAAGGCGTCGGCGAGCAGGCCGAACTCGTCGGGTCGGCCCCCGAGCCCGACCCGCCGGTCGAGCGAGCCGGCGGCCACCTCCCGGGCGACCGCGCTGATCCTCGCCAGCGGGCGCAGGATCCGCCCGGCGAGGAACCAGCCGCCGATCAGCCCCACCACCGTTAGAGCGAGGAGCACCTGCCACACCCGCGGGAGGAGTGCCTCGATCAGGTCCGTGCGGCTCGGCACGAAGGGGCCGCCCGCGTCGATCTGCTCATCGGGCACGAAGCGGAGGACGTAGAACAGCAGGGCGATGAGCGCTCCGCCCGCGACGAGGAGGAACCCCGCGTAGCTGAGGGTGAGGCGGAGGCGGACGCTCACGGTGCCGGGGCGCCGGGGTCGACCATCCCGTAGCCGACGCCCGGCTCGGTGCGGACGACCCAGGGGTCGCCGAGCCGCTTGCGCAGCGAGGAGATCGTGATGCGGACGGCGTTGGTGAACGGATCGGCGTTCGCGTCCCAGGCCCGCTCGAGCAGCGTCTCGGCGCTCACGATCCCGCCGCGCGCGGCCATCAGGACCTCGAGCACGGCGAACTCCTTGCGCGTCAGCGCCACGTAGCGGTCGCCGCGGTAGACCTCGCGGCGGAACGGATCGAGCCGGAGCCCGGCGAACTCCAGCACCGGGGGCGCGCCCTCGGCCGGCCGGCGCGCGACGGCCCGCAGGCGCATCACGACCTCGCGGAGGGCGAAGGGCTTGGTGATGTAGTCGTCCGCCCCGAGCTCGAAGCCGCGCACCTTCTCGTCGAGCCGGTCCGCCGCGGTCACCATCAGCACCCGCACCGGCAGCGCGTCCGCGACGATCCGCCGCAGCACCTCGTCGCCGGGGATGCCGGGCAGGTCGCGGTCGAGCAGCACGGCGTCGTAGTCGGTGACCGCCAGCTGCTCGAGGGCGGTCTCGCCGTCGGGGGCGATGTCGGCGGCGATCGCCTCGAGGCGCAGCCCGTCGCGCACCGCCTCGGCGAGATAGGGCTCGTCCTCGACGATCAGCACGCGCATGCCGTCATGCTACGGACCGGGGCGTATGGCGGGCGTCTGGTGTGCCGGGCTCCGCTCCGCGGCTCTCAGCCGCGCGGACCGCGGGCCAGCAGGGCGTGCAGCAGCGGCAGCGCCGACGCGATCATCAGCACGGTCCCGAAGCCGCTGTCGTCCGGGCGCACGACGGCGCCCGCGATCAGCAGGCCCGCGAACAGCACGGCCGAGATCACGCGGCGGACGGTGCCCTCGAGCCGGTTCAGCCGGCGCTCGATGGTGGGGACGGTGACCGCGAGCTCGCCGTCGTCGAGGGTCGTGACGAGCTCGTCGAGCCGGCGCGGCAGGCGCCAGATCAGGCCGAGCGTGTCGACGGCCTGCTTGCCGACGTCCTGCACGACGGAGCCGCGCTCCTCGCGGATCAGCTGCTGCGCGTAGGGCTCGACCGAGTCCCACAGGTTGAAGGCCGGGTCGAGCGCGCTGCAGACGCCCGAGGTCAGCGACATCGCGCGGATGACGAGCAGGAAGTTCTCGGGGAGCTGGAACGGCAGCGCGCGCACGACGTCGCCGAACTGCACGGCGAAGTCGCGGAACTCGCGCGGATCCACCTCCCGCAGCTCGGCGAAGCCCATGCCGCCGAAGCGGGCGAAGAGCTGCGTGAGCGCCCGCTCCAGCTCACGGGAGTCGGCCGAGGGGAGGAGGACGCCGACCGCGCGGGCCGCGTCGACGAGCCCCTTGCCGTCGCGGGAGGCGGCGGCGATCAGCATCCGGCGCAGGCCCGCACGGGTGCTCGGCGGCACCTCGCCCATCATCCCGAAGTCGATGAAGGTGAGGCGCCAGGGCAGCTCGCCCCCGGGGGTCGGCGTGACGAAGACGTTGCCGGGGTGCGGATCCGCGTGGAAGTAGCCGTTGGTGAAGAGCTGGTCGAACATCACGGCCGCGAAGACCGGAGCGACCTCCCGCGGATCGATCCCGGCGGCCAGCAGCGCGGCGTGGTCCGTGATCTTGATCGCGGTGACGTCCTCGAGCGTGAGGACCTTGCGGGTCGAGCGCTCCCAAACCACGTCCGGGACGGCCACCCGGGCGTCGCCCGCGAAGTCGGCGGCGAAGCGGACGGAGTTGGCCGCCTCCTGCAGGTAGTCGATCTCCTCGAGGCTGGTGACCGCGAACTCCTCGACGAGCGCCGGGGCGTCGACGCGGTCCGAGACCAGGCGCACGTGGCTGAGCCAGCCGCCGACGCGGCGCAGAGCCGCGAGGTCGACCTCGACGATCTGGTCGATCCCCGGCCGCTGCACCTTCATGATGGCGGCGGAGTAGCCGGTGTCCTCGGCGTCGACGGGGGAGAGCCGGGCGCGGTGAGCCTGCCCGAGAGAGGCGGCGGCGACGGGCGACTCGTCGACTCCGGCGTACGCGCGCTCGAGCGGAAGCCCGAGCTCGGACTCGGCCAGCGCCCGGATCCGCGGGAACGGGACGGGCGGGACCTCGTCCTGCAGCCCCTCCAGCTCGCGGGTGATCTCGGGCGGCAGCACGTCCAGGCGCGACGACATGAACTGGCCGACCTTGATCATCAGGCCGCCGAGATCGACCGCGAGCACGTGGAAGCTGCGGGCGAAGCGGCGCATCCGGCCGGGCCGGGTGCGGAGCGCGACGCGGGTGAGCCCCACCCGCGGCAGGAGCAGGTCGAAGAACCAGGTGACCGCGAGATGCCACGCGGCGAAGCGGAGGATCCGGCGGTAGCGCCGCCGGTCCTCCCGCTCTCGGTGGCCCGGGGCGGCAGGACCCGGGCTGACCGAGGCCACCCGGGTCAGTCCTGCGCGAGGATCGCGTACAGGCGGCGGCGCACGTCCTCGAGTTCGGCGACGGCCTTGCGGATCTGCTCGGGGGTGCCCGAGCGTCCGACCTGGGCCGCGGCCTGGGCGAGCTCGAGGCCCGCCTTGGGCAGAGCGCCGAAGTCGACGTGGTCGGAGTCGTTCCACGGGGTCGAGGTGCCGTGCTCGGCGACCGTCGCGCGGCCGGCGTCGGTCAGCGTGTAGGTCTTGCGGCCGTTCTGCTCGTCGGCCGTGATGAGGCCCTCGTCCGCGAGGAGCTGGAGGGTCGGGTAGACCGAGCCGGGGCTCGGCTTCCAGTCGCCTCCGCTGCGCTCCTCGATCTCGCGGATGATCTGGTAGCCGTGCATGGGCTGCTCGGCGAGGAGCGCGAGCACCGCGGTGCGCACGTCCCCGCGGCCGACCCGGGAGCCGACGCGCTTCTCCATGCGGGAGCGGGCCTGCTCCATCGCGCGCCAGATGCTCTCGATGGGCGTGCCGGTGCCGAACGCGCCGGTCGATGACGATCCGTTCATGATGACCTCCTGTTTCTCCGAACGATACTCAGCGATATGGGTGGCGACTGTGAACGACTGCCGCGTCGGCTCAGAGCTTCGCGAGCTTCGCCCGGGCGACGAGGAACAGCCCGTACATGACCAGTCCCGCGCTGACGAGGGTCAGGGCGATCGTGCCGTACGGAGGGACGTCGAGGAAGCGGATGGCCCCGTCGAGCCCGGTCGCCTGGCGGGCGTCGCCGGTCAGCGCCGCGACCACGAAGATCCCGCCGGCCAGGCCCAGAGCGAGCCCCTTCGTGATGTAGCCGGTCGCGCCGAGGATCAGCACGGCGGTCCCCGTCGGGCCCTCGGGGATGCGGACGAGCTTGCGGAAGCCGCGTCGGATCCCGATCGCGACGAAGCCGATCCCGCTGCCCAGCACGATCCCGCCGACGATCACGAGGATCACGACGCCGACCGTGCTCGTCAGCAGCTCGGTGTTGATGCGGCGGATCGTGGCCGAGGAGCTCGTCGAGCCGCCGAGCGCGAAGACGAGCGTGGTGCCCGCGAGCGTGAGCGAGGCGAAGCCCTTGCCCGACTCGACGATCCGGCGGCCCAGGCGGGCGGCGAGGCCGGCTGCGGAGGAGCGCCCGCCGAGGGAGAGCTGCCAGAGGCCGAGCGCGACGAGCCCGACCAGCGCGGCCCAGACCACCACGAGCCCGACGGGGGAGTCCGCCATGCGCCCGATCGCCCCGGACGCGTCCGCCTCCCGCGAGGTCTCGTCGCTCACTGCGACGCGCAGGGCGAGGCCGCCGATCAGGAGGTGGATCAGTCCGTTCACGGCGAAGCCCGTGCGGGCGAGGCGCCGGAAGCGCCGGGTCCGGACTCCGGCGCGCGGCGACGGCACGCTCGCTGTGGACATCGCGCAACCCTCTCATCCCCGGCGGCCCCGGCGCCTCCTGACCCGCCGACGCGCGCTTGGCAACCCTCTCCCCGGCCGGGTGCCCGAGTCGTCGGATGGAGGTGCGGTGCAGATCGCGCCGCAGCAGGACGAGAGAAGGAACCCCATGCGTGCACGCCGACGTCGCGCGGGCGGTCGCCGAGGGCCGAGGCGGGGCGGACGTCCCGGACCGGTCCCGAGCGGGGGAGGGCGGCGACGGTGACCGGAGCGACGCTCCTCGTCCGCCGTCCGTCGAGCCCGGCCTCGCGGGTGCTGGTGCTCCACGCGACCGCGGTCGAGCTGGAGCTGCTGGTGGACGCGCTGCTCGGGCTCGCCGAGGAGACGCCGTGCCTGGACGTGCGGGTGGCGGCGAGGTCGCGGGCGGCGCTCCTGCTGGCGACCGTCGATCCGGAGGCGGTGCTGCCGCTGGCCGAGGCGCGGCGGGTCCGCGTCGGGCTCCGCCGCGAGCGCGAGGAGCTGGAGCGCGGCGGGGTCGGGTGCCGGCACGTCGTCGAGGCGCGGGTCGGCCGTCGGTAGGTCCGGAGCGGGTCCGATCGGCCGCCGGCCTCGCGACGAAGTCCTGACGGAGGTCGTCCACCGCCGATGTGCGCCGCGCCGTCCCGCCCCCGTCAGCAGCAGCCGCAGGCCTCGGAGTCCTCCCTCGTCAGCGCGGCGATCGGCGTCGTGCAGGTCTCGCCGCGCCAGGCCTCCAGGCCCTCGCGGACGGCGACCGCGGCGATCACGAGGCCGGCGACGGGGTCGGCCCACGTCCATCCGAGCGTGCTGTTCAGCAGCAGGCCCACCAGGACGGCGGCGGAGAGGTACGAGCAGAGGAGCGTCTGCTTCGAGTCCGCGACGGCCGAGGCCGAGCCGAGCTCGCGGCCGGTCCGGCGCTCGAGCAGGGAGAACGCGGGCATCACCAGCAGGCTGACGGCGGCCAGCACGATGCCGACGGGGGAGTGCTGGGCCTCCGAGAATCCGAGCAGCGCCCGGACCGAGTCGACGGCGACGAACGCAGCCAGGCCGAGGAACGAGACGGCGATCACCCGCAGCGCGGTGCGCTCGCGCGCCTCCGGATCGCGGCCCGAGAACTGCCAGGCGACGGCCGCGGCGGAGAGCACTTCCACCACGGAGTCGAGGCCGAAGGCGACGAGCGCGGTGGACGACGCGACCGTCCCGGCGGCGAGGGCCACGATCGCCTCCACCACGTTGTAGCCGATCGTCGCGCCGACGATCCAGCGGATGCGCCTCTGCAGCACGCGGCGGCGGGCGGGGAGGAGCGGAGCGCGCAGGGCGGTCATGCGCAGCGGCAGTCGTCGCCGGAGCAGCACTCCGGATCGACGACCAGGGCCAGGCGGAGCAGGTGGTCGAGCGCCCCGGCGATCCGGGTCTCGGCCAGCCGGTACCAGGTGTACCGGCCGTCCTTCACGGCCTCCACCAGCCCGCATCCGCGGAGGCATGCGAGCTGATTCGACATCACCTGCCGCGAGACCCCGAGCGCGTCCGCGAGGTCGGAGGGGACGGCCGGAGCCTCGCGCAGCGCGAGCAGGATCCGGGACCGGGTCTCGTCCGCCAGGGCGGATCCGAGGCGCGCGAGAGCAGCGGAGTGGGTGAGGGTCGCGGAGGCGGGCACGGGAGCGACGGTACACGCGATGCTGTATCGAGCGCGAGGGCGGTGGTCTCTTCTCGAACGTGCGAGCCCCCCCCTCCTGCTCCCCCCGTCGGGTGGGCGGACGGGCCGCACTGCCGCGGATCCCCGGGGCCGGCCTCCACGGCGCGGCCCGAGCGGCCCGCGCGCCGTGCCAGGATCCCCTTGATCACGGCGCCCGTCCGCCGCTCCGCCGCTCGGTCTCCTGGAAGGGCCACGGACCCGCCTTGCTCGATGCCACGACCCTCCGCGTCGCCTTCGGGGTCACCGCCCTCACCCTCTTCCTGCTGTTCGCGCTGGTCACCTACCGGTCGACGCGCTCGTCCTTCAGCTTCTGGTGGTGCACGGCGCTCGCGCTGTTCATGGGCGGCTCGCTCGCCTACCTCCGCGACGGCACGGCCGACCAGGTGTGGGCGAATCCGCTCGGGAACGGGCTCATCGTGGCCGGCGCCGCCGCGGTCTGGGCGGCGAGCCGCTCCCTCCGCGGCAGGCCGACGCCGTGGTGGCTGGTGGTCGCTCCGACCGTGGTGGTGACGGGCGTGTCCAGCCTCGACTCGCCCGCCGTCAACGACTGGTCGGGAGGGCCGCTCTACCTCGCCTCGATGGCGCTCCTCATCGGCCTGTCGACCCGCGAGATCGCGCTGCTCGGCGCCGGACGCTCGCGCACGCGCTGGCCGCTGCTGCTCAGCTCCGGCGCCCTCTCCCTCTACTACGCGCTCCGGTTCGCCGTGTTCCTGGCCGCGGGGCTGCGCAGCGAGCTGTTCGCGACCTGGTTCGGGACCCCGACCACCACGCTGATCACGCTGGTGCTGCTGGTCGTGGTGTCGTTCAGCATGGCCTCGCTCAGCGGCGAGCAGGTCGCGCAGATGCTCACCGCCGGCGCCGCCCGCTCGCGGCAGGAGCTCGCCGACGGCGAGAGGGTGCAGCGGCGGCTCGAGCCCCGCTCGGTCCCGGATCTCCCGGGCTACGACGTCGCCGGCGCCTGCGTGCCGAGCGGGACGGTGAGCGGCGACTTCTTCGACTGGCGCTGCACGCCCGACGGGCTCGCGGTCACCGTCGCCGACGTGATGGGCAAGGGGGTCGGCGCCGCGATGATCGCGGCCACGGTCCGCGCCGCCCTGCGCGTCACTCCTCCCGCTCTCGGCCCCGCGGCGACGATGGCGCTCATCGACCGGGTCGTCGAGCCGGATCTGTCGGCGAACGACGCGTTCGTCACGCTCCTCCACCTGCGGCTCAGCGCCTCGACCGGCGACATCGCGCTCGTCGACGCCGGCCACGGACTCGGGATCGTCTGCCGCACCGACGGCTCGCGCGAGCGCATCCCCTCCGCCCATCTGCCGCTCGGCCTCCTCGGCACGCAGGAGTGGCAGCCGACCGGCCTCCGGCTCGACCCCGGCGACCTGCTGCTGATCTGCAGCGACGGCGTGCTGGACCTCTTCGACGGCTCCCTCGCCGCCCTCGACCGGGTGGCCGACGCGGCCGTCGCCGCCCCCGCGACCGCCGCCGCCGCGGTCGCCGGCGTCACCCGTTTGGCGGCCGAGGGGCTGCTGGCGGACGACGTGACCGTGGTCGCGATCCGGCGGACCTCGGGGAGCTGACCCGGCCTCAGCCCCGCCCCGCCTGCAGCCGGAGCCCGGCCAGCAGCAGGTCGAGGCCGGAGCGGAACACGTCGAGGTCGTCGTGCGTCGCCATGACGTCGGCCGCGTGGTGGCCGAAGGGGAACTCCTCCGGATCGAGGGCGCGCCAGCGGTCGGCCAGGTGCTCGAGGAACTCGCCTCTCTCCATCCCGCTCTCGAGGAACTCGCGGGGCGGCGGCTGCGCCAGGTCGGCCGCGACTCCGACGACGTAGCTGACGATGGACGACACGGCGTGGAACCGCTGCCGGGGCGTCAGGTCGAGAGCCATGAGCTGCTGCCCGAGGCGCTCGTACATCGCCATCGAGTTGGGCTGCACCCCGGTCGTGCGGAGCATGTAGAGGCCGAACCAGGGTCGGCGGACGCACTCGTCGAAGAGGGCCAGTGCGACGGCGCGGACGTTGTCGATCGGGTCCGGCCCGTAGGTGAGCGGCTCGCTGTCGGCGAGGACCCGACCCATGACCTCGTCGGTCGCCCGCTCCAGCAGCTCGTCGCGGCTGCCGACGTACCAGTAGATGCTCGCCACGCCGCCGCCGAGTCGGGCCGCGAGCGCGCGGAACGTGAGGGCCGACTCCCCGGACTCGTCGAGGATCGCGATCGCCTCGGCCAGCACGGTGTCGAGCGAGTGCGACGCTCGGCGGCGGCCCCGGGCGGGGGAGGGCGCGGCAGCGGTCTCCGTCGGGCGATCTGCAGGCATGGCTTGCATCTTACCGAACGGCGTTCCATACTATCGAACGCCGTACGAGAGTCGAACGGCGTTCGATAGGAAGGCGCCTCGATGTCCGCTCCGACGACCACCTCCGCCGAGTCCCGCGCTCACACCTCCCTCCGCTCCGCGGCACTCCCGCTCGCCGCTCTCTGCCTCGCGTTCTTCGTCGAGATGGTCGACAACACGCTGCTCTCGATCGCCCTCCCGACGATCGGACGCTCACTCGACGGGTCGACCGCCGGACTGCAGTGGGTGACCGGTGCCTACTCCCTGACCTTCGGCGGGCTGCTGCTGACAGCCGGGTCCGCCGCCGACCGGTTCGGCCGCCGCCGCGTGCTCCTCACCGGCCTCGCCGCGTTCGGGCTGATCAGCCTCGCCGTCGTCCTCGTCACCGACATCGGCCAGCTGATCGCCCTCCGCGCGGCGCTCGGCTGCGCCGCGGCCGCCATGGCGCCCGTCACGATGTCGCTGGTGTTCCGGCTCTTCGACGACGAGAGGCTCCGCATGCGGTCGATCACGATCGTGATGATCGTCGGGATGTCCGGCATGGTCCTCGGCCCCCTCCTCGGCGGCTCGATCCTCAGCACCGTCAGCTGGCAGTGGCTGCTCGTCGTCAACGCCCCGATCGCGCTGCTGGTCTGGATCGGCTTGCGCCTCGGAGTCCCCGCGGATCAGCGCGCCGACCTCACCTCCGGTCGGCTCGACCTGCCGGGGACCGCCCTCACCGTCGCCGCGGTGGGGCTCGGCTGCTACACACTCACCAGCGGAGTCGAGAACGGCTGGCTGTCGCTCCTCACGATCGCCTGCGCCGCGGGCACCGTCGCCGCCGTCGCGGGATTCGTCGTCCGCGAGCGCCGCGCCGTCTCGCCCATGATCGACCTCGCGATCTTCCGCGCCGGCCCCGCGCGGGGAGCGGCGCTCACGCAGCTCGGCGCCTCGGTCGCCTTCGCGAGCGTCCTGTTCGGCCTGATCCTGCACTTCCAGTACGCCTACGGCTGGAGTCCGGTGCGCGCCGGCCTCGCGAACCTGCCCGTCATCGTCACGATGCTCGCCGCCACTCCGATCACCGAGCGCCTCGCCGCGAAGCTGGGGCACCGCGCGGCCTGCCTGATCGGCACCGGGCTCCTGGTCGGCGCGCTGCTCGGGATGTCCTGGGCGGTGGACCGGGGCTACCTCGCGATCGCCGTGATGATGGTCGTGATGACGGTGGGCCTGCGGACGATCATGACCATCTGCGCCGTCGCCCTCGTCGAGGCGATGCCCGCGAACCGCACCTCGATCGGTGCGGCGCTCAACGACACGGCCCAGGAGATCGGCACCAGCATCGGCACGGCCGTCGTCGGAACGCTGATCGCCGCACTGGTGGCGACCACCCTCCCGGCGGGCGCGTGGAGCGCGGACCTCGTCCGGAGCTTCTTCGCGGGTGAGCGGGTCGCTTTCCTGGTCGTGGCGGTCCTCGTCGGCGTGATCGCGACGATCGGCTCGCTGTCCCTCAGCGACTCCCGCTCCACCGAGGAGCCGGCGGCGGCCTAGTCCGTCGGGTCGCGCCGGGCGTCCTCGAGGTCGGCGATGTCCGTGTACTCGAGGAAGTCCAGCGGCGGGATGTCCGTCATCTCCTCGCTCCAGGAGGGGCGGGCCGGCTGCATGCGGCGCGTCTCGAGCTCGATGTGGGCGATGACCTCCGCGTCGTCCGGATCCTCCACCTCGCTGCTGTCGATCGGCAGCGACCAGAGCTGGCTCGCCGGCCCGATCAGCAGGTGGGCGTAGGCGCGGCCGCCGCCCTCGGTCAGGACAGGCACCGAGACGACGTCCGACTTGTTGACGTCCGCGAGGGCCCGGGCGTACCGGAGGACCGCCTTGCAGGTCAGGTCGCCGACGAGGAGGTGGCCGCTGGAGTAGTGCAGTTTCCGCATGCGTCCAGCCTCCGCGCGCCGCCCGCGGGCCCTCAAGAGGGTTGCCGCGGGGAGGCGGCGCCCCTAATGGGCCGGGAGGTCCCGTCCGATCGGGATCATCGCTCGGGGTGTCCGGCGCTCTCGCGGAGCTCGCGGCCGTCGGCGACGTCCTCGGCGTGCTTCTCCGCCTTCTTGTCGCTCTGCCGGGTGTCGCGGGGCGGGAGCTGGATGTGCTCCTCCGCCGGGATGCCCGCCTGCAGCTGGCGGCCTCGCTCGAGCTCGGCGTCGAACTCGGCCCCGAAGAGCAGGGCGAGGTTCGTGATCCAGAGCCAGAGGAGGAAGACGATCACACCGCCCAGGGCGCCGTAGGTCTTGTTGTAGTTGCTGAAGTTGGCGACGTAGAACGCGAAGCCGGCCGACGCCAGCGCCCAGACGACGAGGGCGAGGATCGAGCCCATGCTGGTCCAGCGGAACTTCGGCTGCCGCACGTTCGGAGACCAGTGGTAGAGGACCGCGACGATCACGACCATGATCGCGATCAGAACCGGCCACTTGGCGATGCTCCACACGGTCAGGGCGACCTCGCCGAGGCCGACGGCGTCGCCGATGGTCTGCGCGACGGGTCCGCTGAGCACGAGGATCAGCCCGGCGATCACGAGCAGGAGGACCGTCACGAGGGTGACGGCGAGCATCGTGGGGCGCAGCTTCCAGATCGGGCGGCCCTCGTCGATCTCGTAGACGCGGTTCATGCCGCGCCCGAAGGCGCCGACGTAGCCGGAGGCGGACCAGAGGGCGCCGAGGACACCGGTGACGAACGCCAGGCCGGCGGCGGGGCTGGAGGTGAGCTCCTGGATCGGGCCGCGGACCGTGTCGAGGACGTCGGCCGAGACGAACCCGCCGGCGATCTCGAGCACGGTGTCGGTCGTGGTCTCGGCCTGCCCGAAGAGGCCGAGGATGGAGACGATCGCGAGCAGCCCGGGGAACAGCGCGAGGACGGCGTAGTAGGTCAGCCCCGCCGCGATGTCCGTGCACTGGTCGGCGCCGAACTCGCGGAGCGTCTTCTTGAGGACGTAGCCCCACGAGCGCTTGGTGACGTCCGTCGGTCCGTCGGGCTTGCGGGAGTCGTCGGGGTCGGGCGCGGTGCGGTCGCGCTCGGTGCTGGTCTGGGCCACGGTCGTCCTCCATCTCGAGCGTCTGCGGATCGTCGGGGACGGAAGGACCGCCTGCGATCGCTCCGAGCCCCGACGACGCCGTGCTCGCCACCGACCGTAGGAGCGCCGGACGCTCAGGGCAGGACGGTTGACAGCCGCCCGTCGAGTCCGGTGGGGGAGGTGTCCCGCGGTGGAGCCCGCGCTCAGAGCTGCGCGAGCAGCCTCTCGCACGCCTGCTCGCAGCGGCGGCAGGCCTCGGCGCAGATCCGGCAGTGCTCGTGCATCCCGGCGTGCTGCTCGCAGTCGTCGGCGCAGGCGCGGCAGGCCAGGAGGCAGGCCTCGACGAGGGCGCGGACGGCCGCGGATCCGACGACGCCGCGGCGGGAGAGCACGGCGCCGGTCGCGGCGCACACGTCGGCGCAGGCGAGGTCGGTGCGGATGCAGTGGACCAGCTCGGCGACCGACTCCTCGCCGAGGCACGCGTCGGCGCAGGCGGTGCAGGTGAGTGCGCAGGCGCCGCACGCGTCGATGCACTCGGCCAGGACCTCCGGATCGACGCCGCGCAGCTCCTCGGGGTGGCTCCGGATCATGTCGCTCGTGCTGCTCATGGCGCGTCCTCTCGTCGTGACCCCGGCGGGTCGATCGGTCCGGGCGACGCTACGGGCCCGCCCGCCGCCGGGCGAGGGCCTGGCCAGGCACCGCGGCCGGTGATAGCCGGGCCGTCAGCCCCTCACGACGAAGGCGTCGTGGATCAGGTTGCCCCCGGTCGCCGCCGGATTCCGTGTGCTGCCGCGGGTGATCGTGACGGTGTGGGTGCCGGCGGGCAGGGTCCCGCTGGTCCAGACGGTCTGGGCGGAGCGGGTGGTGGCGCTGTAGCGGTCGACCGAGGCCACGAGGACGCCGTCGAGGCGGACCTCGTCGATCCCGGACGTGCTGGACCGGCGGCTCACCCACGAGACTCCGGTGCCGGTGAAGCGGAGGGTCGCCGAGGCGCCCCCCGTCGACGAGAAGGAGACGCCGCCGCCGCTGTCCGCGGAGGAGGAGGTCGTGGACCAGGTGCCCGTGACGGCGACGGCCGGCGAGCCGTTCTGGTGGGTGCCGGCTCCGACGGCGGCGAGCGGCGTCGCGGTGGCGGTCGGCGTGGAGGTCGGCGCTGCGGTCGCGGTCGGCGTGGTCGTCGGCACAGGGGTGGCGGCGCTCTTCGCGAGCACGATGGACGCCGTCGCTCCCTTCAGCCCGCTCGGCCGGAACGTGATCGTCGTCGCGGTGCTCGTCCTGCTCGTCACGCTCAGGGCGGCGCTCGAGGACACCGTGCCCGCGGTCGGCCGCGCGAGCGTCACGGTGAGCGCGCTCGTCGAGACCTGCGTCGGGTCGACGGTCGAGACGGTCACCGTGTCCGCGTCCTCCCGGATCGAGACCAGTCCGGCGCCGGTGATGCTCGCGACCCGGGTGCCTCCGACGAGCACGGGGCTCGTGGTCCCGGCCTTCCACGACACGGCGCTCACGGTGCCGGTCGAGCGGTCGCGGGCGGCGCTCAGCTGGGAGGTGTTGCTGAGCACGGTCACGTCCGGGTCCACCGCGTACGCGGCGGTCGCCGCCTCGGAGGCGCCGGGGAGGACCGTGTACGCGTACGAGGCACCGGTCGGGTTCGTGCCGTGGCTCGTCGTGAGGGAGTAGTAGTGGCCGGTCACCGGCGCCGTCGGACCGGCGGTGCTCACGGCGCTCCAGGCTCCGGTGCGGGTCCGTCCCTGCGCGGTCAGGGCGATCGGCGCCGGGAAGACGTAGCCCACCGACTCCGCGGAGCCGGTGATCGAGGCCCAGCGGGCGGTGCTCGTGGCGGTCGCCTCCGCACCACGGAGGACGCCGTCCACGCGGAGCCTCGCATCGGGAGCGAGGTCGCGGCGGTCGTCGATCACCGTCTCCGCGCGCCGGCGCGCCCCGTCCCAGCCGGTCCCGGACATGTCGGTCGCCGTGATCCCGGAGCCGAGCGCGAGGATCTCGTCGTCGAAGGTGAACCAGGCCTTCTTCGCGACCAGGCTCACCGACGCCGCGTCGAAGTCGAGCGCCGCGATCCCCGTCCGCCGCGACGGGCTCTCGAGGCTCCCGGTGAAGGTCGTCGTCGGGCGGGACGACGCGCCCTCGCCCGCGCTCCGGACGATCGTGTCCTCGGTGGTGCCGGGCATCCGGTACGGATTCGCCGTGGCCCAGTAGCCGTCGTCGTACTGGCGCCCGCTGCCCAGGTGGAGCGAGGTCGCGCCGTCGCCGGTGTACCAGCCGCTGCGGTTCTCGCCGTTGAGCGACTCGTAGCGCGCGATCCGCGTGCTCGACAGGCCGACGGCGAAGCCCGAGGTCGCCGTGGTCCGCGTGAAGCGGTCCATCCCGGCGAAGGCCCGGACGCCCGAGCCGATCGGGGTCGCGATCAGGCCCGTGTCGGCGAGGACGAGCCGCGCGCGCACGACGTCGCTGACGGATCCGGCCGTCTCGATGCTCACGGGGCTGCCGGCGTTGCAGGCCAGCCAGCTCTTCGCCAGCGCGTTCGTCCGTGTCCTGGCCGAGGGAGGGGCGCTGTCGGCGAGGCGCAGCACCGCCGCCTGCAGCTGGACGCCGACGTCGCCGTCCTCCGACTCCGCCCGCGCGGTCTCGCGGCCGCGGACCGTCGACATCACGGCGCCGCACCAGGTGACGGGGGCGAAGGAGGAGGCGAGCCGGTCGTACACGCCGAGCCCCTCCGGGCTCGTGATCTCCCAGCGGGAGCCGTCGAGCAGCGCGTACAGGTCGTCGAGGGTGTCGAGCATCGAGAGCCCGTACCCGCCGCTGTAGGCGAAGACGCTGTGCTGCACGAAGGAGCCGTCGGCGTGGAAGCCGTCGCCGGACGCCACCGTCCGCAGCGCCGGGTCGATGCCGGCGGCCGCCTCCGCGATCTTCGTCGGCTGCTTCAGCAGCACCGCCCGCCCGGCGATGACCGCCGCCGTCCAGATGCGGTTGGCGCCGGTCCGGGTGACGGTGTCGGCGAAGCGCGTCGAGGCCGACAGGTAGGCCTGCACCTGCGCCGCCGAGAGGTCGGGGTAGAGGAGGGCGGTGATGCTGTTCAGCTCGAGCGGGATGCCGATCTGCTGCTCCCACCAGCGGGAGGTGCCGGTGGTCGAGCGGTTGTAGCGGTTCGCCGAGAGCCAGTCGGCGGTCGTGACGACGTCGCGGAGGAGCGCCGGGTCGCCGCTGAGGGCGGTGCCGGGGGTCTTCAGCGCGGTCGCGAGGACGGTGACCCGCTTGTAGGCGGCCCACACCTCCACCGCCGAGGTGCCCGTGACCAGGTCGGGCCAGGGCTCGCCGCCGTCGGTCTCGAGCGTCGACCAGTAGCCCTCGGCCTCGGCGACGAGGCGGCCCTTCGCCGCGGCGAGGCCGCCGACGCTCGCGCTGCCCGGGATCGTGCCCGTCAGGTCGGCGACGAGGCCGAGGCGCATCGCGTCGTACTCGTCGCCCGCCGAGTCGACGGCGGACGCGGTCGGCGCGGCGGCGAGCGGGAGGATCAGGGCGGTCACCAGCAGGAGCGCCGCAGCGAGCGGGCTCCCGCGCCGGGGCGCGTCGGATCGAGAGGGTCGGTTCGTCTCCGCGCGCGTTCGGCGGAGGGGACGCGGCTGGGTGGGCACGGGCGCTCCTGAGGCGACGCCCACGAGCCTGCGGGCTTCGGGTGCTCGCGGGTCGCCGGGGGAGCGTCGGGTGAAGAGTAGGGGTCCGCTCCGTCCGGCGGCAAGAGACGGAGGCGAGGACGGCCGGGATCGGCCACCGCCGACGCTCCCGACCGCGCGATCTGCGACAGCCGTACCCCGTGAGGGGTACAGAGGCGCCGAAGGTCCCCCACCCGTCAAGCGGGGCGATACGGTCGGAGGTGCGTGTGCGCTCCGGGGAGTCCCGGCGCGGCGCGCAGGGGGAAGGGGGCACGGATGATCGAGGCCGAGCAGGATCCGCGGCTGGTGGCGCTCGAGGCGCTCGAGATGATGGGGTCGGCTCCGGAGGAGCGCTTCGACCGGATCACGCGGATGGCCGAGGAGCTGTTCCGCGTGCCCGTGGCCGAGATCCACTTCCTCGACGACACCACGCTGTTCACGAAGTCCCCGCAGCGTCCGGACGCCGTGCTCGCCTACCCGCGCGCCGGCACCTTCTGCGACGCGACGCTCGAGAAGCGCACCACCTTCGTCGTGCCGGACCTCGGTGCCGACGAGGCGTGGGTCGGGCACGAGCACGTCGCGGGGTACCCGCACGTCCGCTTCTACGCCGGGCGGCCGCTGTCGGTCGAGGGCGACCTGCAGCTGGGCACCCTCTGCCTCATCGACTTCGTGCCCCGGAGCCTCACCCCGGACGAGCGGCAGCTGCTCGAGGAGTTCGGCGAGTGGGTCGAGCGGGAGCTGCGCGACACGGCGGAGCGCGACCGCGCCGCCGACATGCAGACGCAGATGGCTCCCTCCTCCCTCCACCACCCCGCCGGCTACGAGCTCTCGGGGCTCTCGCTGCCGCGGTGGACGATCACCGGCGACTTCTACAGCTGGCGTGGCGACGACGAGACGGTCGACCTGACCCTCGTGGACGTGATGGGCAAGGGGACGGCAGCGGCGATCGTGGCCGCGTCGATCCGCTCCGCGTTCCGGGCGCGCCTGGGCGGCGACCCCGACGCGGTCGTCAGCGCGGTGAGCGCCCAGCTGCACGACGACTTCACGGCCACCGAGACCTTCGCGACCCTCTTCCACGGGCGCCTCGACACCGCGTCCGGCCGGATCGACTTCGTCGACGCGGGCCACGGGCTCACCGTCCTCCTCCGCGCCGACGGCTCGTTCCAGCGGCTCGCGGCACTGGGCCTCCCGCTGGGCATCGCGGAGGACGGCGGCTGGATCACCCAGACCGTGGAGCTCGCGGTCGGCGACTCGCTCCTGGCCTTCACCGACGGCGTCCTCGACCTCTACGACGGGACGCTGCAGTCCCTGGCGCGCGCGGTCGACCTCGCCCGCGACTCCGCCGACACCGCCGCGTTCCTGCAGGCGCTGAGGGCGCTCGCCGCCTCCGGCTCCGCGTCCGACGACATCACCGCCCTCGTGCTGACCCGCACGGGCGCCGACCGCTCCGCCGAGAAGGACCCCGCATGACGTTCACGACCGAGACGATCGCCCCCGACATCGCCGTGCTGCGGGGGGAGGGGCGGCTCAACGCGGCCTCGGCTCCGGAGCTGCGCTCGGCCGTCCGCCGGGCGATCGACGAGGGCAGCCCCCGCATCGTCGTCGAGCTCAGCGCGGTGACGTTCATGGACTCCTCCGGCCTCGGCGCCCTGGTCGGCGCTCTCAAGACCGCGCGGCAGGCGGGCGGCGACCTGCGGATCGCGGCGCCCAGCGAGCAGGTCGTGATGGTGCTGCAGCTGTCCAACCTCGACCGGGTGCTCACCCTCTTCGACACGGCCGGCGACGCGTACCGTGACTGAGCGCAGCGTCGGGTTCCGCACGCCCCCGGACGACACCGAGGTCGTCCACGAGATGCTCGCCGAGCTCTGGGGCGAGCGCCCGGACCTGCCGACCCGCGACCGCATGGCCGTCGAGACGGCGCTGGTCGAGCTGGTCGACAACGTCATCCAGCACGCGACGTCGACGACGACGATCGTCTGCCGCCTCGTCGTGCGCGTCGAGGGAGACGCGATCCACGCGGAGCTGGTCGACACGGCCGATCCTCCGGACATCGGCACGGGGCCGCGGGAGATGCCGGACGTCTTCGCCGAGTCGGGCCGCGGGCTCGCCCTCATCCAGGCTCTGACGACCACGTTCGAGCACGAGCGCTCCGAGGGGCGCAACGTCTGGACCCTGACCCGGGCGCTGGACTCCTAGCGACTGGCGCGGATCAGCGGATCGTGTGCGCGGTGATGACCGCGGCGGCACGCGCCAGGTCGTCCGCCATGCCGTTCAGCCCGGGGGAGGCCTTCAGCACCTCCGCGCTGACCTCGTCGTAGCGCTCGTCCACCTGCGCGAGCAGCTGCTCCCCGGAGGCGGTGAGGCGCAGCAGGACGCTGCGGCGGTCCTGCGGGTTGGCGAGCCGGTCGACGTGGCCGGCGGTCGCCAGCCGGTCGAGGAGCGCGGTCACGGCGCCCGTCGAGAGGGAGAGCTCGAGACCCAGCCACTTTGGCGTGAGGTCGGGCGACTCGCCGAGCACCTCGAGCGCGGTGAGCTCCGAGATGCCCACGCCCACGCCCGCGGCGATGCTCGCGCGGAGGTGCCGCTGCGCGTTCTCGAGCAGTCGGAGCGACTGCCGCAGCTGCACGGCGGGCGCGTCCTGGTCGACGTCGCGCGGGGTCGGTCTCTCGGTGGTCATTCGTCCTTCTCGGGGTAGGGCTGGGGTCATCGTACGGGTCGCCCTCGGGGGTCCCGGCCTGTCACCCGGACAGGGGGTGAAAGAACGATTGCAATGTATCTTTGCCATCAAGTAACTTAGCGGTCAATCGAGTTCGGCGGAACACCAGCCGGACCCTCCCCCTTCAGCATCAGCCCGCCCCACCCGATCAGGAGTCCTGCCATGTCGACCCACACCGCCAAGTCCAAGCGCGTCCGCTTCGCTCCCCTCGCCATCGCGACGAGCATCGCCGCCGCCGCTCTCCTCTCCGTCTCGATGTCCGGCACCCTGTCCGGCTTCGTCGCGAGCATCTCCAACACCGGCAACACCGCCGCCTCCGGCTCGCTCGTCATGGAGGAGAAGTCGACCGGTGCCAGCCCCATCACCTGCCTCAGCACCGACGGCGGCTCGATCAGCACCAACACCGCGACCTGCGCGACCATCAACAAGTTCGGCGGATCGACCACGATGGTCCCCGGCCAGACCGTCACCACCGCGATCACGCTGAAGAACACCGGCACCGTCAACGCCAACACCTTCACGCTGACCCCCGGCGCCACCTGCTCGCAGAGCAACAACGTCGCGGCCGGCGCCTCCGGCTCCGCCACCGACTTCTGCGGCAAGCTCAACGTCGTGATCACCTCCGGCGGGACCACCGTCTTCACCGGCACCGCCGCGACCCTCGCCGGCTCCGCCGTCAAGACCCTCAACACCGCCCCGGTCACCCCCGGCACCTCCACCCCCTTCTCCATCGCCGTGACCCTCGACTCGTCGGCCACCAACGCCTACCAGGGCCTGTCCGCCTCGCTCCCGCTCACCTGGACCTTCGCGAGCTGATCCCCTCTCCACCCGGCCCGGAGCGCCCCCGCGCGACGGGCCGGGTGGAGAGGGGATCAGCTCGCGAAGGTCCAGGTGAGCGGGAGCGAGGCGGACAGGCCCTGGTAGGCGTTGGTGGCCGACGAGTCGAGGGT
>NZ_PSWQ01000015.1:0-86781 GCF_002932915.1 Rathayibacter sp. RFBD1 | reverse complement strand
ACCAGACCGGCTGGGCGGTCGACGTGGTGGGTGCGTCGGGCGCGTGCGCGCTCGAGATCTGCTGGGGCGACACTCCGGAGGGGCAGTGGGTCGGCGGCTCGGCGGGGGACCGGGCTCGGGAGCAGGGGAAGCGGCTATGTCACCAGGCGGGGGTGGGAGACCCGTCAGACGGGCCTCCGAAAGCGCTCCGAATAACAGTACGGTAACGAGCGGCGCGTGTCACGCCCGATCGTGTCCGTCTGTGATCGCTAGACCGCCTAGGAAGTGGTCCCCGGCGCGTAATCGGGCGCATCCGGAAGGCCGAAGACGCGCTCGAGCGTCTCGATGCCGGAGTCGTTCAGGTACCCGGAGAGCTGGGTCCCGACGTACCGCAGGTGGTACGGCTCCGACTCGTACCCCGTGATCGGAGTGGTGTCGGGCTTGTAGCGCACGAGGAAGCCGAAGCGGTGGGCGTTGGCGCCGACCCACTGCCCCTCCGGAGTGTCGCCCCAGCAGATCTCGAGCGCGCACGCGCCCGACGCACCCACCACGTCGACCGCCCAGCCGGTCTGGTGCTCGCTGTGCCCCGGGCGCGCACTCGTCGCATCCG
Source organism: Rathayibacter sp. RFBD1 (assembly GCF_002932915.1). Lineage (NCBI taxonomy): Bacteria > Bacillati > Actinomycetota > Actinomycetes > Micrococcales > Microbacteriaceae > Rathayibacter > Rathayibacter sp. RFBD1. The sequence goes on along the minus strand of NZ_PSWQ01000015.1, from coordinate 86,192 downwards.
CTCCCGCCTGTCCGCGCGAGGACACCCAGCCCGCGTAGACGCTGACCTGGGTGTCGTAGGAGCGGTAGGCGCTCTGCACGGCCAGTGAGAGGCCGGCCTCGGAGCGGGCGGCGGCGAAGAGCGGGACGAGGGCGTCCGCGGTCGCCTGGCGCATCGGCTGCCGGTTGACGTAGGGCACGTCGGGGAAGGTCAGGTCGGCGGGGACGTAGTCGACCGGCGCGAGCGTCCGCAGCTTGTTGACGACGACCCAGGTGCTCGCCGGGTCGTCGACGGACTGCGCGGAGAGGTCGATCCCGGAGGCGGTGGGAGTGGGAGTGGGAGTGGGAGTGGCGGTCGGCACCGCCGTGGGCGTCGAGGTGGTCGCGGCCGCGGAGGGCGACGGAGCGGGCGGCGCCGTCGAGGGGGTCGGCGAGGGCGCCGGCGCTCCGTTCCCGATGGCGGCTCCGACCCCCAGCGCGGTCAGGCCCGCCGCGGCGGCCACACCCCCGATGACCAGGGCTCGGCGGCGGACGGGGCGCCCATCGGTCGGCTCGTTCTCGTTCGACGTCATCCTCCGAGCCTAGACAGACCCGTTCCTGCGCATCTGCTGAAGCACCGGCGATCGGTTCTGTCCACCCGTGCCCCTCCACGCGGGTCGCGCATATCCTCTAAGGATTCACATAAGCAGACCCCCTAGCTTGAGTGACAGCCACGACTCCGCGTGCGACCGCCCCCTCGGCTGCACGGCCCCCCACGGAGCCGTCGATGGAAGGACCCCATGCTCCGACCCCTCACCGCACCCTCCGTCCCTCTCGCCGCCCTCGCTCGGACGCTCGAGATCGGCGACGAGGGCGGCCTGACGGCCGAGATCAGCGGAGTGACGCTGATCGCCTCCGACGTCGAGCCCGGCGACCTCTTCGTCGCCCTGCCCGGGGTCAACCGCCACGGGGCCGAGTTCGTCGAGCAGGCCGTGGCCCGCGGCGCCTCCGCCGTGCTGACCGACACCGCGGGCGCCGATGCCGCGCGCGCGACGGGTCTGCCCGTCCTCGTGGTCGACGACCCCCGCTCCCGCCTGGGCGCCGTCGCCGCCGCCGTCTACGGGACGGCCGAGCGCTCCCCCGTGCTGCTCGGCGTGACCGGCACCAACGGCAAGACGTCGACCGTCCACATGCTCGAGGGGATCCTCCGCCAGCTCGGCGTCGTGCCCGGCCTCAGCTCGACCGCGGAGCGCCACATCGGCGACACCTCGGTGACCAGCGGCCTGACCACCCCGGAGGCGACGGAGCTGCACGCGCTCGTTGCCCGCATGGAGGAGGAGGGCGTCGGCGCGGCCGCGATCGAGGTCAGCGCCCAGGCGCTCACCCGCCACCGCGTCGACGGCGTGGTCTTCGACGTCGCCGGCTTCACGAACCTCAGCCACGACCACCTCGACGACTACGGCGACATGGACACCTACTTCGGCGAGAAGGCCCAGCTGTTCCAGCCCGATCGCGCGCGCCGGGCCGTCGTCTCGCTCGACTCCCCCGCGGGCGCGCGCCTCGTCGAGGTCGCCGGCGTGCCGGTCACCACGATCACCTCCCTCCCGGGCGTCGACGCCGACTGGACCGTGACGGTGCTCGAGCAGGAGTTCGGCCGCACCCGCTTCCGGATCGGGAACCGCGAGGGCCGTGCCATCACGACCTCCGTGCCGATCATCGGCACCCACATGGCCGCCAACGCCGGGCTGGCGATCGTGATGCTGATCGAGTCCGGTCGGCCGATCGGCGAGATCCGCGCTGCGCTGCACCGCGACGGCGGAGTGGACGCCTCCCTCCCCGGCCGCACCGAGCGCGTCTCGGGCGAGCGCGGCCCCACGGTGTACGTCGACTTCGGCCATAGTGCCGACGCCTTCGCCCGCACCCTGGAGGCCGTCCGCGAGGTCACTCCCGGCCGCGTGGTCATGGTGTTCGGCGCCGACGGCGACCGGGACGCGCTCAAGCGCCCGGCGATGGCCGAAGCCGCCGTCCTGGGCAGCGACGTGCTGGTCGTCACCGACCACCACCCGCGCTTCGAGGACCCGGCCTCGATCCGGCGCACCCTCGTCGAGGCCGCCCGCGCCGCCCGTCCGGACGCCGAGATCCACGAGGTCGACGACCCCAAGCGCGCCATCCGCGTCGCCGTGTCCCTGGCGCACGAGGGCGACGCCATCCTCTGGGCCGGCCCCGGGCACCAGAACTACCGCGACATCCTCGGCGTGCGCACGCCGTACTCGGCCCGAGCCGAGGCCCGCGCAGCGCTCCGTGAGGCCGGCTGGGCGGACGAGGCGGTCCCCGCTCCGGCCTGACGCACGGCCCCGGCACGGCGGCCCTGAGATCCCGTTCAGGCTCGCCGGACGCTCTGTCGCGCTCTCCGCACGCGGTGTAACTTTGCGCAGCACGCAACGTTTGCGGCGGATCGCCGTGCCTGGACGCGTCCGCCAGACAAGGGGACCACCGTGGCCGACTCCGCCTCCGCTCCATCCGCTCCGACCTCGACGCCGTCCGGCGCCGTGATGTCGCACCGGCAGATCCTGTTCGTCATCTTCGGCCTGATGGCGGGGATGTTCCTCTCCTCGCTCGACCAGACCATCGTCGGCACCTCGATGCGCACCATCGCGGACGACCTCGACGGCCTCTCGCAGCAGGCGTGGGTGACCACCGCCTACCTGATCGTCTCGACGATCGCGACGCCGATCTACGGCAAGCTCTCCGACATCTTCGGACGCCGCCCGCTCTACCTGATCGCGATCGTGCTGTTCCTGATCGGCTCGACGCTCGCCGGCTTCTCGACCTCGATGCTCGGCCTCGCGGGCTTCCGCGCCGTGCAGGGCCTCGGCGCCGGCGGGCTCATGTCGCTCGCGCTCACGGTGATGGGCGACATCCTGCCCCCGCGCGAGCGCGCCAAGTACCAGGGCTACTTCCTGGCCGTCTTCGGGATCTCCAGCGTCGTCGGACCGCTCATCGGCGGCCTGCTCGCCGGCACCCCCGAGATCCTCTTCATCACCGGCTGGCGCTGGGTCTTCCTGATCAACCTCCCGATCGGCGCCGTCGCGCTCTTCATCGTCGTGCGGTTCCTCCACCTGCCCAAGCCCGCCGGCAAGCGCTCGGTGCGGATCGACTGGTGGGGCGCCTCCCTCGTCGTCATCGCCGCGGGACCGCTGCTGCTGATCGCCGAGCAGGGCCGCGAGTGGGGCTGGGGCTCGCCGATCGCGTGGGTCTGCTACATCGTCGGCGCGCTGGGCGTCATCGGCTTCATCGCGGCCGAGCGGATGATGGGCGACGACGCGCTCATCCCCCTCAAGCTCTTCCGCTCGCCGACCTTCTCGATGGCGACCGTGCTGGGCGTCCTCGTCGGCTTCGGCATGTTCGGCGGCATGATGGCGATCCCGCTGTACCTGCAGCTGGTGAACGGCGCCACGCCGACCGAGTCCGGCTTCCTGATGCTGCCGATGATCCTCGGCCTGATGATCGCCTCGATCGTCTCGGGTCAGATCATCTCGCGCACGGGCCGCTACCGCGCCTTCCCGATCGTCGGCACGTTCCTGATGTCGGCCGCGTTCTTCTACTTCACCTTCGTGACGATCGACAAGCCGGTGATCTTCATGATGGGCGGGATGCTGATGCTGGGCCTCGGGCTCGGGCAGATGATGCAGACCCTCACCCTGGCCTCGCAGAACTCGGTCGACGTGGCGAACATGGGAGTCGCGACCAGCGCCTCCACGTTCTTCCGCCAGATCGGCGGCACCCTGGGCACCGCCGTGATCTTCTCGGTGCTGTTCAGCCGGATCCCCGACACCATCGCCGCGGCCTTCAAGAACCCGGCGCTCGCGGCGGATCTGCAGCGGGCCGTCACCGATCGGGCCGTCGCCGCGGACCCGGCCAACGCCGGGATCCTGAAGCTGCTGCAGTCGCAGGACACCGCGGCGATCGGCTCCGCGCTCGACGGGGACACCTCGTTCCTCAACACCGCGGACCGCGCCCTGTCGGCCCCGTTCCTGACCGGGTTCAACGACGCGACCGTGACCGTGTTCCAGGTCGCGCTGGGCGTGGTCCTGCTGGCCTTCGTGCTCTCGTGGTTCCTCAAGACCCCGCCGCTGCGGGCGAAGTCGGCCATGCAGGAGGCGCACGACCTCGCGGCCGAGGACAGCGCGGAGGAGCTGCGCCGCACGGACCCGCAGCTGGCCGCGCGCGCCGGGGCCGACCTGGCCGCGGGCAGCATCGAGCCGGACGTCCGGACGGACTCGATCCGCACCGCTCCTCCCCGCGACGGGCACGGCGCCCACCGGGCCTGATCGGGAAGCGCCGGCCGACCGCGTCCTGCGCTCCGCTGCTCTCCTCCGAGGCGCCGCCTCCGCCGCCCGGACACCGCCCTCACCGCGGTGTCCGGCCGGGGAAGCGGCGCCTCGCGGTCGTCCGGGGCGCGGTGTCCCGCGTTCCGGGGCGAGAGAGCGCTCCACCGGGGCTCTAGGATGGTCGGACCGCTGCCGAAGGAGTCCGCAATGAGCGCCGCCCCCACCCCCTCCCCCGCGACCCCGAGCCTCTCGGAGCAGATCGCCCGCGTCGACCGGCTCGCCGTCCGCGACTGGCCCGCCGGCTTCCTCTGGGGATCCGCGACCGCCGCCGCCCAGATCGAGGGCGCCGGCCACGAGGGCGGCAAGGAGGACAGCATCTGGGACGCGTTCTCCCGCGTCCCCGGAGCGGTCGCGAAGGGCGACACCCCCGAGGTCGCGGTGGACCACTACCACCGGATGCCCGCGGACGTGCGGCTGATGAAGGAGCTGGGGCTCGGCTCCTACCGCTTCTCGGTCAGCTGGGCGCGCGTCAAGCCGGGCGACCGCGCGGTGAACCCCGAGGGCCTCGACTTCTACTCCCGCCTGGTCGACGAGCTGCTCGGCGCCGGCGTGCTGCCGTGGCTCACCCTCTACCACTGGGACCTCCCGCAGGCCGTCGAGGAGACCGGCGGCTGGGCGAACCGCGACACCGCCGAGCGCTTCCGGGACTACGCCGAGGCCGTCTACGAGAGCCTCGGCGACCGGGTGCAGCACTGGACGACGTTCAACGAGCCGTTCTGCTCGACCCTGCTCTCCTACGGAGCGGGCGTGCACGCCCCCGGCGTGATCTCGCAGCAGAAGGCCCTCGCCGCCGTGCACCACACGCACCTCGCCCACGGGCTGGCCGTCTCGACGCTCCGGCAGCTCGGCGCGCAGAACCTGGGCATCACGCTCAACCTCTCGAACGCCGTCCCCGACGACCCCGAGGACGAGGCCGACCTCGACGCCGCACGCCGCTTCGACGCGCTCCAGAACCGGATCTTCCTCGACCCGCTGCTGCGCGGCGAGTACCCCGAGGACCTGCTCGAGGACGTCGAAGGGCTCGGGCTCGACGAGCTGATCGTCGACGGCGACCTCGATCTCATCTCGCTCCCGCTCGACTTCCTCGGCGTGAACCACTACCACGACGACAACGTCTCGGCGCATCCGCTGCCGGCCGGAGCCGACGATTTCGCCCAGGCGACCGACCGCGAGGTCGGCTCCCCCTGGGTCGGCTCCGAGTTCATCACCTTCCCGTCGCGCGGTCTGCCGCGCACCGCGATGGACTGGGAGGTGAACCCCGACGGGCTGCGCTACCTGCTGACCCGCCTGGGCCTGGAGTACGAGAACCTCCCTCCGCTCTACGTGACCGAGAACGGCGCCGCCTACGACGACATCGTCGAGGACGGCCGCGTGCACGACGCGGACCGCACGCAGTACGTGCTCGACCACGTCGAGAAGGTCGCCGACGCGATCGACCAGGGCGCCGACGTCCGCGGCTACTTCGTCTGGTCCCTCCTCGACAACTACGAGTGGGCCTGGGGCTACGAGAAGCGCTTCGGCGTCGTGCGCGTCGACTACGACACGCAGGAGCGGATCGTGAAGGACTCGGGCCTGGTCTACTCCCGACTGCTCGGCGGCAGCGCCGCGGCGATCCTGGACTGACCCGTGAGCGAGCCGACGGGCGTCCGCGGCGGGGGCCGCTCCCCCACCCTCGAGATGGTCGCGGCGCGGGCCGGAGTCTCGCGCGCGACGGTCTCGCGGGTGGTCAACGGCGCCCCGCAGGTGGCGGCCGAGATCGTGGCCGCCGTCGAGAAGGCGATCGGCGAGCTCGACTACGTGCCCAATCACGCGGCGCGGATGCTCGCCTCGCGGCGCACGCAGTCGATCGCGCTGATCGTGCCGGAGTCGACCGCGCGCGTCTTCGCGGACCCGTTCTTCGCCTCGATCGTGCAGGGCGCCGCGATGCGCCTGGCCGACACGGACTACACGCTCTCGATGCTGATCGCGTCCGAGACGGACGGCGAGAAGACGCGGCGGTACCTGCTCGGCGGCAATGTCGACGGCGCGCTCGTGGTCTCGCACCACTCCGGCGACCACTCCTACGCGGCGCTCTCGGGCACGCTGCCGATCGTCTTCGGCGGCCGGCCGCTCTCGCCGGACGAGCGCGGCTCCTACTTCGTCGACGTGGACAACACGGAGGGGGCGGCCGTCGCCACCGCGCACCTGATCGAGCGCGGCCGGCGCCGAATCGCCACCATCGCGGGCCCCGCCGACATGCCGCCGGGCGTCGACCGCCTGATCGGCTGGCGCGGAGCACTCACCGACGCCGGCCTCGCCGACGACCTCGTCGAGTGGGGAGACTTCTCGCCGGCCAGCGGCACCGAGGCGATGCGCCGCCTCCTCGCCCGCGACCCCGACCTGGACGGCGTCTTCGCCGCGAACGACCAGATGGCGGTCGGCGCCTACGCCGCCCTCCGCGAGGCCGGCCGCCGGATCCCCGAGGACGTGTCCGTCGTGGGCTTCGACGACGATCTCTTCGCGCGGAACGCCGTCCCCGCGCTGACCACCGTTCGCCAGCTCCCCGACGAGCTCGGCGCCCGCATGGTGGAGCTGCTGACCGCCCGCATCGAGGGGCTCCCCGTGGAGCACCGCACGCTGATGCCGACGTCGCTGGTCGTCCGCGCCAGCAGCTGACGCCGGCCCGCGACTGTCCAGGAGTCGTCGCAGTCGACGCCGAGTGCGACTACTCCTGCGTAGTCGGAGGGCTCCGCGTACTCGATCGGATGCGGACCGGCGGGCGGATCCGGACGGTGGGGCGGACGCGGGCGGCGGGGCGGGGATGGACGAGCGGGTCGATCCGTCGACGGGGTGCGTCACGGTCGCCAGCCGTGGGCCACGAGAGCGGCACGGAGCTCGGCGATCGTGCGCGCCCTGCCCCGGGTCAGACCCTCCGCGCGGACGACCACGACGATCCAGCCCGCGAGGTGCAGGGCCAGGAGCCGTTCACGATCGCGTGAGAACTGCGCGTCGTCCGTCCGGTGCTGGCCGCCGTCGTACTCCGCCACCACCTTCCAACGTTCGAAGACCAGATCGCCGACCGCGAGCAGTCGGCCGCCGATCCTGATCTCGGCGTTCACGTCGGGCGCGGGCAGTCCCGCCTCCTCGACGAGAGCGCGGAGCCAGGTCTCCCTCCGCGAGGCGGCTCCGGTCGATGCCAGCCGCAGAGCCTCAGCCAGGCCGCGTTGGCCCCGGCCCCGATGGGAGGCCAGGCGGTCCTGCAGCTCGTGAAGCCGGACATGGGGACGCGGATCGTCCCGGCGCGGGTAGCGCGGCTCGAACAGGAGGTGGTCCGTCGCCGCGAGGAGATCGCGGGCGGACAGCAGTGGCGCGAGCGCGATCCACGTCGACACCGCTCCTGTCACCGGCAGGCCGTGCCGCTCGACCCTGTCCGTCTCCGTGAGGGTGTGGCCGATCACACCCCGGGTCCTGGGGGGCCGGTGCGGCGTCGTCGCCGCCACGTGGATCGGATCGTCCTCGCCGGGTCGCGCCGGGAGCGGCACTCCCCAGGCTTCGGCCGCGGTCAGGTGGGAGAAGAGCTGCCAGGGCCGCAGCCGCGGCAGATAGGCGGCGGCTCGTTCCAGGTGCGTGACGGGCGCCACCCGGGTGCGCACTCCGTGGAAGGGGCTGGCCAGGGCGGGAGTGCGCAGTCGGGCGTCCGTCACCCCTGCGCGGAGTGCCGCTCGCCGGGTGAAGGCTCCGAGGTCGGTGCTGGACATGCCGCGATTCTGGCGGTCCGTGATCCTCGTCCGACTCCCGCGATCCGCATTCTGTGGACGAACCCCTGATCCCGCACCTGGGGAGGCGCGCCTCCCACCACGACTGTCCAGGAGTTGTCGCAGTCGGCGTCGAGTGCGACAACTCCTGGACAGTCGGAGCGATCGATGTCGAGTGCGACACCTTCTGGACAGTGGGAGCGACCGACCTCGACACGTCTGAGGAGTCGAGAGGGCCCGCGTCAGAGGAAGAGCGGCGCCGGGTCGAGGGCGGCGAAGCGGCGGCGCATGACGGCGACCGCGTCGGCGTGCTCGTCGACGAGGACGAAGCGGCGGCCGAGAGCGTGCGCGACGGCGCCGGTCGTGCCGGAGCCGGCGAAGAAGTCGAGGACGGCGTCGCCCTCGCGGCTGGACGCCTGCACGATGCGGCGGAGGATCCCCTCCGGCTTCTGCGTCGGGTACCCGGTCTTCTCGCGGCCTGTCGGCGAGACGATCGTGTGCCACCACACGTCGGTCGGCCGCTTGCCGCGCTCGGCCTTCTCGGGGGTCACCAGGCCCGGGGCCATGTACGGCTCGCGATCCACGGCGGCGGAGTCGAAGTGGTAGCCGCGCGGGTCCTTCACGTAGACGAGGATCGTGTCGTGCTTGGTCGGCCAGCGGCGCGTGGCCTTCGCTCCGTAGTCGTACGCCCAGATGATCTCGTTGAGGAAGCACTCGCGGCCGAAGAGCGCGTCGAGCAGCACCTTCGCGTAGTGCGCCTCGCGGTAGTCGAGGTGGAGGTAGAGGGTGCCGTCGTCGGCGAGGAGCCGCCACGCCTCGGCCAGACGCGGCTCGAGGAACGACCAGTAGTCGTCGAAGCGGTCGTCGTAGCGGAGCAGGTCGCCGCGGATCCGCTCGTAGCTGCGCCCCTTGAAGCCGGCGATCGTGCCGGTGGTGGAGCGCACCGAGGTGGTCGAGGTGCGCACCTGCGCCCGGCCCGTGTTGAACGGCGGGTCGAGGTAGACGACGGTGAAGGCCCCGTCGGCCAGCTGCGGCAGGACCTCGAGGTTGTCGGCGTGGAACACCGCGCTCCGCGACTCCGGGACGCCGTCCGCGATCTGGATCGTCCTGGGCACCCGGCAATTGTGCCAGTGCGCGCGAGCCCGGCGACACGCTCCGCGCCTCGCGCCCGCGCTCGACGGGTGCCGGGGAGGCTCCGGCGTAGAGTGGCGCGATGATCTCCGAGGTGCGCCACGACGAGGACTCGTCCCGCTACACGCTCTGGCTCGACGGCGAGACCGTCGGAGTCGCGGACTACGCCGTCCGCGGCCGCGACGTGGTCTTCCTCCACACCGAGATCGCGCCCGAGCACCGCCACGAGGGCCTCGGCGACACCCTCGTCGAGGCGGCCCTCGACGACGCGCACGAGCGCTTCGGCGGGCGCATCGTCCCGGCCTGCCCGTTCGTCGCCGAGTTCATCGCCGAGCACCCGGACTACCAGGAGCTCCTCGCGAGCTGAGGGGAGCCCGCCGGACCGGCCCGCCGCGTACCGCTCCGGGTCCACGCGCCGGCGACCGCCGCCCCGGACCCGCCGGTCAGGGGACGCGCCGCAGCCACTCCGGAGTCGAGTACTTCGTCCGCACCAGCTCCTCCGCCGCCGCGTACTCCTCCTCGGTCAGCGTCCCCGCCTCGCCGCCGTGCAGCTGCACGAAGGTCGCCTTCATCCGCTCGATGATCTCGGCGCGGCTGAGCCCGGTCTGGCTGCGCAGCGGGTCGACGCGCTTCACGGCGGAGGCGATGCCCTTGTCCGAGAGCTTCTCGCGGCCGATCCGCAGCACCTGCACCATCTTCTCGGCGTCGATGTCGTAGCTCATGGTCACGTGGTGGAGGACGGCGCCGGAGCCCAGGCGCTTCTGCGCGGCGCCGCCGATCTTGCCCGAGGGCGAGGTGATGTCGTTGAGCGGCTGGTAGACCGCGTCGATCCCGAGCGACTGCAGCGCGCTGACGGCCCACTCGTCGAGGAAGGCGTAGGAGTCGGCGAAGGTCAGCCCCTGGACGAGGTCGCCGGGGACGTAGAGCGAGTACGTGACGACGCTGCCCGCCTCCATGAACATCGCGCCGCCGCCCGAGATGCGGCGGACCACGTCGACGCCGTACTTCGCCGCGTTGTCGAGGTCGACCTCGTTGCGGAGCGACTGGAAGCTGCCGATGACGACGGCGGGCTGGTCCCACTCCCAGATCCGCAGCGTCGGCTCGCGACGGCCCTCGCCGACCGCGGCGGTCAGCACCTCGTCGAGCGCCAGGTGGGTCGCGGGAGGGACGGCCCGGTCGTGCACGATGCGCCAGTCGTAGTCGCGCCAGCTGGTCGCCTTCTGCAGCGAGCGGCGGATGGCGACCGCGACGGCCTCGGGCGTGAAGCCGAGCAGGACCGCGTCGGCCGGGAGCGCCTGCCGGATGGCGGCGGCGATGGACTTCGCGTCGGTCTCGGCCGGGAGGCCCACGACCGCGCGGTCGATGTCGTCGAGGGCCGTGTCGGGCTCGAGGAAGAAGTCGCCCGCCAGGCGGAACCCGGCGAACCTCCCGTCGACCACGTCGAGGTCGACGACCACGAGCTTTCCGCCGGGGACCTTGTACTCGCCATGCATGACGCCAGCCTAGGCGCGAGCCGGGGCGGGGAAGCGCTCGCCCAGCCACTCCACGAGATCGGCCGTGACCTCGGCCCGGTTGAGCTCCTGGAACAGCTCGTGCCGCGCCTCCGGGTACACCCGCACCGAGACGTCCGTGTACCCAGCCCGCCGCCGGTAGGCCTGGGCGAGCGCGCGCACCGACCGCTCGCCGCCGAGGGTGTCGTCGGCGCCCACGACCAGCAGCAGGGGCAGCGGATGCTCGGGCCCGCGCTTCGGGCGGCCGACCAGCCGCAGGGTCTCGACCAGCCCGATCCGCTTCGCGAGCGGCGTGGTGAAGGTGAGGGGGTCGTCGTGGAACCGCTGCCAGACCTCCGGGTCGCGGGAGAGCCACTCGAGGCCGAGGCCGCCGGCGACGCGGTGCCGCTTCGCCAGGTCGCCCGCGTTCATGTGCCCCGGGAGGCGGTAGGCCGTGCCGCTCAGCACGAGCGCGGCGTAGGCGCCGGAGTGGTGGTCGACGATCCGCTGCGCCATGAGCGACCCCCAGGAGTGGCCGAGCAGCACGATCGGCACTCCCGGGCTCTCCTCCGCGAGCAGCTCCGTCAGCCGGAGGATCGCCGCCTCGGTCGCGCGCAGGCCGCCCGGCCCCAGCAGTCCGAGCCGAGAGGAGTCGCCGCCGTGCTGCTCGAGGCCGGTCCGGCCGTGCCCGCGATGGTCGTCCGCCGCGACCGCGTACCCGGCGGCGACCAGCGCCTCCGCCAGCTCGACGTAGCGCCCCGAGTGCTCGCCGACCCCGTGGGCCAGCTGCACGATCGCGCGGGGCGAGGGGTGCGGCCACCAGCGGTAGTGGATGACGACGCCGGAGGCGTCCTGGAAGGTCCTGTCGACAGCGGCGCCGGTCATGGTGACCAGTGTGGCGCTCCGGCCGCTGGGCGCGAGGGACGCGCGGAGAACTGAGAAGATACTCACGATCCATCGGCGGGCACCCTGCTCGTCACGGTGCCTCGCTACCTTTTCCCTTGACGAGCGACCCCCGCGACCGTCCCCCGACCCCCCCTTCACGAGCGAGGCCAGCCCCTTCATGACCGTATCGCCCCTGATCTGGACCCTGACGATCGTCTTCATCGTCCTGCTCCTGCTCTTCGACTTCTTCTTCCACGTCCGGAAGGCCCACGAGCCCACGCTGAAGGAGTCGTCGATCTGGTCGGCGCTCTACGTCGGCATCGCCGTGCTCTTCGGGCTCGGCGTCCTCGTCTTCGGCGGAGCGACGCCCGGATCGGAGTACTTCGCGGGGTACATCACCGAGAAGGCCCTCTCGGTCGACAACCTGTTCGTCTTCCTCATCATCATGGCGAGCTTCAAGGTGCCCCGCGCCGACCAGCAGAAGGTGCTCCTCTTCGGCATCGTCTTCGCGCTGATCGCCCGCACCGGCTTCATCTTCCTCGGCGCCGCACTGATCAACTCGTTCGCCTGGGTCTTCTACATCTTCGGCCTGATCCTCCTGCTGACCGCGTTCAACCTGGTCAAGCCGGGCGACGACCACTCCAGCGACAACGTGATGGTGCGCCTGGCCAAGCGGATCTTCAAGACGAGCGACCAGTACGACGGCGACAAGTTCTACACGCACATCGACGGCAAGAAGGTCCTCACGCCGATGATCCTCGTCATGGCGGCGATCGGCGGAACGGACATCCTGTTCGCCCTCGACAGCGTGCCGGCGATCTTCGGCCTCACCAGCGACGTGTACCTCGTCTTCACGGCGACCGCGTTCTCGCTTCTGGGCCTGCGCCAGCTGTACTTCCTCATCGACGGTCTGCTCGACCGCCTCGTCTACCTCAGCATCGGCCTCGCCGCGATCCTCGCCTTCATCGGCGTGAAGCTGATCCTGCACGCGCTCCACGAGAACAACCTGCCGTTCATCAACAACGGCGAGCACGTGGAGGTCTTCGAGATCGGCACCGGACTGTCGCTCTCGGTCATCATCGGCGTCCTCGTGATCACGGTGATCGCCTCCCTCGTCAGCCCCAAGGGCCGTCGCATGGCCGCCGAGGCCGCCGAGCGCCGCCGCGTGGCCGAGGCCGCGGGCGCGGACGTCGACGCGACGCACTGAGTCGTCTCGTGCGCCGCGAAGCGGCGCACCGCAGTCGGCTCTCCTAGGCGGTCGGTTTCCCGAGAGCGGGTCCCGACCGCCTAGAACGATCCGCTGACACGCGGATCGCCCGTTCGACGGGCCGTCTCGTGCGCCGCAGGGCGGCGCACCGCAGTCGGCTCCCACGGGCGGTCGGGTTCCCGAGAGCGGGTCCCGACCGCCTAGGAGGATCCGCTGACACGCGGATCCCCCGTTCGGCTCGACCGAGCACCGCACGCCGGTGCTCCGCAGTCAGCTCCCCTAGGCGCTCAAGTCCCCGAGAGCGGGTCCCGACCGCCGAGAACGTCCCGCCGGCTCGAGCGCGGACTCCGCTCGCGGAGGGTCAGCGGGCGCGGTAGCGGTGCTCCGGGCGGCCGGTGGTGCCGTAGCTGAGGGTCATCTCGACGAGGCCGCGGCCCGCGAGACCCGAGAGGTAGCGCTGGGCGGTGGCGCGCGAGATGCCGGCGCGCTCGGCCACCTCGAGGGCCGACAGCTCGGCGCCCGACTCGGCCAGGCGCGCCAGGACGAGCTGCTCGGTCGCCGAGCGCGAGGGCTGCGCGGCGGTCGCGTCGCCCGAGTGCAGGATGCGCAGCGCCCGCTCCACCGCCTCCTGATCGGCCGCGCGGTCCTCCCGCAGCACGTTCCGGAACCGCACGTACGCGTCGAGGCGCTCGCCGAGCAGGCGCGCCTCGAACGGCTTGATGAGGTACCCGAGCGCCCCCGCGTGCAGGGCGCGCCGCACCGTCGCCCCGTCGGAGGCGGCGCTCACGACGAACGCGTCGGTGTCGAGCTCGCGGAGCAGCGCGATCCCGCTCTGGTCCGGCAGGTGCACGTCGAGCAGGAGCAGATCGGGCGCGTGCTCGGCGACGGCCGCCCGCGCCGCGCGCGCCGTGTGCACCGGAGGAAGGGCCGTCAGCCCCTGCCGCGCCTCGACCAGGTCCGCATGCAGCTGCGCGACCCGGAAGTCGTCGTCCACCACCAGCACCGTGCGCTCCCGCGCCGTGTCCGCGCTCATGACCCGTCCCCGTCCTGCTCCGGCGGCCGCACCGCTCCGGGGAGGCGCGCGCACAGCACGGCCCCCGACTCCGCTCCGCCGGGGTCCGCCAGCCAGACCTCGCCGCCGCGCCGGGCGGCCACCTCACGGCACAGCGGCAGGCCGAAGCCCCGGCCGTGCACGCGGCCGTCGTCCTCGACGGGGTCGCCCGCGCCGGCCCGGTCGAACAGCGAGTCCGGATCGAGCACTCCGTCGCCGGAGTCGGCGACCGTCACGAAGAGCGCGTCGCCGTCGTCGAGCAGCTCGACCTCGACGAAGCGCACGTCCCGCCGCCCCTCGACCGCCGCGCGCACCGCGTTGTCGACCAGGTTCCCGACCACCGTGGCGACGTCCTCCGGCTCGACGACGGTGCCGCGCACCAGCGTCTCCTCACCGAGCGTCAGCAGCACGCCGCGCTCGGCCGCCTCGATCCCCTTCGCGCCGACGAGCGCCTGGAGGTACGGCTCCTGCAGCCGGTCGGCGTGCTGCACCGGGTACTTGAGCGGGCCGCGGGTCAGCACCTCGTCGAGGTAGTCGCGCGCCGACGCGGTCCGCCCCGCATCCAGCAGGCCCGCGACCACGTGCAGGCGGTTGGCGAACTCGTGCCGCTGCACCCGGAGCGCGTTGGTCATCGCGCCGACCGCGTCGAGGCGCCGGCTCAGCGCGGCGAGGTCGGTGCGGTCGCGCAGCACCACCACCACGCCCAGGTCGCGGTCGCCGCGGGTCACCCGGCGGATGTCGACGTAGACGATGCGGGAACGGACGACGAAGCCCTCCTCGCCTCCGGGGCGGGGCGGTTCGACGGAGTGCAGCGCGGCGCCGATCGCGTCGGCCAGCGGAACGGGCAGGTCGAGCTCCGCGAGCGGCCGCCCGTGCAGCGCCCGCCCGGTCGGATCGTCGGAGCCGAGGATCGCGGCGGCCCGCGCATTGCAGACGCCGACGCGCCCGTCGCGGTCGAGCGCGAGCACGCCCTCGTCGACCCCGTCGAGCACGGCGGCCTGGTCCTGCACGAGCGAGGTGAGCTCCTCCGGAGCGAGGCCGAGCGTCAGGCGCAACAGGCGGCGGCGGATGAAGACGGAGGCGACGGCGGCGAGCACCAGCCCGGCGAGCGCCGCGGCGAGGACGCCGAGCAGCGCGGTCGGCAGGTCGGTGAAGACGCTGGAGCGCGCGAAGCCGATGCTGACCTCGCCGACGACCCGCTGCTCCCCCGCGGCGAAGACCGGGACCTTGGCCCGTGCCGACTCGCCCAGCGTGCCGGTGCCCCACGAGACGCTCTCGCGCCCGGCGAGCGCCTCGTCGGGGCTCGTCGAGACCCGCTCGCCGAGGCGGTCCTCGTCGGGGTGGGCGAGGCGGATGCCCTGGTCGTCGGTGATCACGACGAAGAGCGCGCCGGTGCGCTGCTCGACGGCGGCGGCGACGTCCTCGAGCGGTCCGCCGCGCAGCTCCGAGGCGGCGGGCGCGCCGGGCACCGCGGAGGACGCGGCGACCGCGTCCTGCACGTCGGGGTCCTCGGCGACGGTGCGGGCGATGGCGAGCGCCGTCCCCTCCGCCTCGCCGCGCAGCTGCTGGACGCTGAGCGCGGTGACGAGGCCGGCGCAGACCAGCACGGCGGCCGACACCGTGGCGAGCTGCAGGACCAGGACGTGGGTCGCGAAGCGCATAGGGGCCTCCTCGCCGTCGTCGTGCGCAGAATGCGCAGAAGCCACACTATGCGCAGATGTCGCCGTAATGAGCGATACCCCGGCGCCGGACGCGGGGCTGCCTAGGGTTTCCACCATCTCCCGGCCGGCTCTCCCGCCGAGCGCGGGCGGAGGCACTGGACGAAGGAGTCAGCTGTGTTGGTAGTACTCGGTTTCACCATGATCCTGGCCTTCATGGCCCTGATCATGACCAAGCGGCTGACGCCGATGGTCGCCCTGATCGTCGTGCCGACGATCTTCGGCCTCTTCGCGGGCGCCGGCCTCGGCATCGGCGACATGGTCCTCGAGGCGATCGGCAGCCTCGCGCCCACGGCCGCGCTGCTGATGTTCGCGATCATGTACTTCGGGATCATGATCGACGTCGGGCTCTTCGACCCGCTGATCCGCTTCATCGTCCGCGCGCTCGGCGACGACCCGGCGAAGGTCGTGCTCGGCACGGCGCTGCTCGCGGGTGCGGTCTCGCTCGACGGCGACGGCTCGACCACCTTCATCGTCACCACCGCCGCGATGCTCCCGATCTACCTGCGCCTGGGGATGAACCCGGTCGTGCTGACCTGCGTCGCGGGCCTGGCCAACGGCACGCTCAACATCGTCCCCTGGGGCGGACCGACGGTGCGCGCCGCCGCGGCCCTCCAGGTCTCGCCGAGCGAGATCTTCGTGCCGATGCTCCCGTCGCTCGCGGTGGGCCTGGCCGTCACTCTCGTCTTCGCCTGGTTCCTCGGGCTCGGCGAGCGCCGCCGCCTCGGCTCGCTCGCGCTGGCCGAGCCGATGCTCGAGCAGGAGCTCGTCGGCGCCGGCCGCGGCTCCTCCTCCCGCTCGGGCGGCGCCCGCACCGGCGGCCTCGCGGCCCTGACCGGGGGCATCCGCACCGTCGCCCGGGAGCGCTTCTCCTTCCTCCGCGGTCCCCAGGCCCTGCGCGGAGCCCAGGTGGCGGTCGCCGCCCGCGTGCAGGCCGACGACGCCGACACCGCGATGGCCGACACGATGCTCGACCCCGAGCGCGAGACGCTGCGCCCGAAGCTGATCTGGGTGAACCTGGTCCTGACCCTCGCGGTGATGACGCTGCTGGTCGCCGACATCCTGCCGCTGCCCTACGTGTTCATGGTCGGCTCCGCGGTCGCCCTCCTGATCAACTTCCCGAAGATGAAGGACCAGGCGGCCGAGATCGTCAAGCACGCGCCGAGCATCGTGGGCGTCGTGTCGATGGTGCTGGCGGCCGGTGTGCTGATCGGCGTCCTCAACGGCACCGGCATGGTCGACGCCATGGCGGAGTGGGTCGTCGCGGTGATCCCGCCGGCGCTCGGACCGTTCCTCGCCGTGATCACCGGCGTGCTCAGCATCCCGATGACCTTCTTCATGTCGAACGACGCGTTCTACTACGGCATCCTCCCCGTGCTCTCCGAGAGCGCGGCGAACTACGGCATCTCGCCGGTCGAGATGGCGCGCGCCTCCATCACCGGGCAGCCGGTGCACCTCCAGAGCCCGCTGGTCCCGGCGATCCTCCTGCTCGTCTCCCTCGCCGCGGTGAACCTCGGCGACCACCACCGCAAGGTGCTGTGGCGAGCGGTCGTCGTCTCGCTGGTCATGCTCGCCGTCGGCGTGCTGGTCGGCTCGATCCCCTTCGGCTGAGGCCGGCGGAGCGGAGCGCCGAGCGATCGGAACGAGGACGGGACCTTCTGCTGCGGCGGGGGTCCCGTCCTCGTTCCGCGGCTCGGTCCCGCAGCCCGCGCTAGCGCAGCAGCGGCGCCAGGTTCTCGGTCCAGACGTCGGAGCCGACCTTGAGGATGAGGGCGCCGACCACGACGAGGAACGCGACCCGGATGAAGCGGCTGCCACGAGCGACGGCCATCCGCGAGCCGAGGTACGCGCCCGCCACGTTGGCGGCGCCCATCAGGAGGCCCAGCAGCCAGATCACGTGCCCGCCCGGCACGAAGTAGAGCAGGGCGCCGAGGTTGGTCGCGACGTTGACGATCTTCGCCTTGGCGCTGGCGAGCAGGAAGTCGTAGCCCAGCGCGGTGATCAGGGCGATGATCAGGAAGGTGCCGGTGCCCGGTCCGATCAGACCGTCGTAGAAGCCGATCAGGAGTCCCAGCACGGCCGCCGTGACGAGGTGGCGCCGGCCCGCGTGCTTGAGCACCGTGACGCTGCCCAGTGCCGGGCGGGCGATCGTCACGACGGCGACCACGATCAGCGCGACGACGATGATCGGCTTGAACACCGCGGCCGGGAGGAGGCCGGCGAGCGTCGCGCCTCCGTAGCTGCCCGCGAGGGCGACCGCCGCCATCGGCAGTGCGGTGCGCAGATCGGGCTTCGCGCGCCGGTAGTAGGTGATCGCGCTGGTGGTCGTGCCGAAGATCGAGGCCAGCTTGTTCGTGGCGAGCGCCTGCACGGGCGAGATCCCCGGCACGAGGAGCAGGGCGGGGAGCTGGAGGAGTCCGCCGCCGCCCACGACCGCGTCGATCCAGCCGGCCGCGAAGGCGGCGAGGATCATCAGCGCGAGGACGGGGAGTCCGAGATCCTCTGTGAAGGTCAGCATCGGTCGGAAGCGTACGCGAGCACCGCGACCCCCTCGACCTCGGGGGCCGGGCCGCCCTAGGGTCGGCGGCATGCGATTCGGACTCTTCATCCCCCAGGGCTGGCGCCACGACCTCGTCGGCGTCCCGGCCGCCGACCAGTGGCGCACCATGAGCGACCTCGCCCGGCACGCCGACGACGGCGCCTGGGAGTCGATCTGGGTCTACGACCACTTCCACACCGTCCCGCAGGTGACGGAGGAGGCGACGCACGAGGCGTGGTCGCTGATGAGCGCGTTCGGCGCCACCACGTCGCGCGTGCGGCTGGGCCAGATGTGCACCTGCATGGGCTACCGGAACCCCGCCTACCTCGCCAAGGTCGCGACGACCGTCGACATCGTCTCTGGCGGGCGGGTCGAGATGGGCATCGGCGGCGGCTGGTACGAGCACGAGTGGCGCGCGTACGGCTACGGCTTCCCGCCGATCGCCGAGCGGCTGGGCCGGCTCGACGAGGGAGTGCAGATCCTGCAGCAGGCCTGGACGACCGGGTCCGCGACCCTCGACGGCCGCTACTACCAGGTGGACGGCGCGCAGAACCGGCCGCTGCCCCTGCAGGAGGGCGGCATCCCGCTGTGGGTCGCCGGCGGCGGCGAGAAGGTCACGCTGCGGATCGCGGCCCAGTACGCGCAGTACACGAACTTCGCCGGGACCCCGGAGGCGTTCGACCACAAGAGCTCGGTCCTCCGCGGGCACTGCGAGCGCCTGGGCACCGACTTCTCGGCGATCACCCGGAGCTCGAACTACAACGTCGTGATCGGCGAGACGGAGGCGGAGGTCGAGGCGGCGCTGCAGCGTCTCGAGGAGCGCGTGGTCCCGTACCTCGGCGCGGAGGGAGCGGCGTCCTTCGTCGCCGAGTACCGCAGCCCCGACGCGCTCGCGGTCGGCACTCCCTCGCAGATCGTCGACCGGCTCGCCGGCATGCAGTCGCGCGGGATGGACTACGGCATCCTCTACTTCCCGGACGCCGCCTACGACCGGTCCGGCATCGAGCTGTTCGAGCGCGAGGTGCTGCCGGCGCTCTCCTGAGCGCGGAGCGGCGGGGGCTCCTACGCCTCCCGCCCCCCGCCCGCAAGTCCTTGGGGCGCCCCGGCCCCGCGCCTACGGTCGGAGCATGGACGCACAGGACATCCGCTGGAACGACGAAGCCCGCGACAAGATCCTCGAGGACTCGGACAGGGTCCTCCGCGAGGCGGTGCTCGACCTCGCGACGAGCAAGAAGGGCGAGCCCTGGGAGGACGTGTTCGCCGAGCTGAACGCGCGCCTCAAGGACCGCTTCATCGACTTCGAGCCCGGCCCGGACCTCCGCAAGTACGCCGAGGCCGTCTCCGCCGGGGAGATCGAGACCGGCTCGTGAGCGAGCACGACCGCGACGCCGCGCTCGAGGACGAGATCACCTCGATCCACGCCCTCGGCGAGGGCCGCGTCGGCGAGACGGCCGGCCCGGAGGACGAGGACCACGAGCTCTCGCCCGAGCAGGACGCCCGCATCGAGTCCGAGCTGAAGAGCCGGGGCAGCGAGAGCTGATCCCCCCGGTACGCGGAAGGCCCGCTCCCCCTCGAGGGAGTGGGCCTTCCGCGTGAGTCGCGACTACGCCGAGAGGGGCTCGTAGTCGGTGTAGCCCTCGGCTCCTCCGCCGTAGACCGTCTCCTGGACGACCTCGTTCTCGGGGTGCCCGCCCTGCCAGCGCTCGACCAGGTCGGGGTTGGCGATCGCCGGGCGGCCGACGGCCACGGCGTCGGCGTGGCCCTCGCTGATCAGCTCGGTCGCCTCCTCGCGGCTGGTCGGCGAGCCGAAGCCGCTGTTGGCGATGAAGACGCCGTCGAAGCGCGAGCGGAGGTCCTGGACCAGCTCGCCGGCGGGCTCGGCGTGCAGGACGCTGAGGTAGGCCAGGCCGAGCGGGGCGAGCCCGTCGACGACGGCCTCGTAGGTGGCGCGCACGTCGTCGCCGTCGGTCTCGACGACGTCCTGGATGTTGTGGGCCGGTGAGAGGCGGATGCCGACGCGGCCCGCTCCGACCTCGTCGACGATCGCGCGGGTGACCTCGAGCGGGAACGCGGCGCGCTCGGCCGGGGTCCCGCCGTACTGGTCGGTGCGCACGTTGGACACGGGCGAGAGGAACTCGTGCAGCAGGTAGCCGTTGGCGCCGTGCACCTCGACTCCGTCGAAGCCGGCGTCGATCGCGCGGCGGGCGGCGGCGACGAACTCGTCGCGGACGGTCGCCAGCTCCTCGGTGGTCAGCGCGTGCGGCACCGGGAAGGGCTTCTTGCCGGAGGGGGTGTGCACCTCTCCGTCGATGGCGACGGCGCTCGGGGCGACGATGCGGTCGGTGCCGGTGATCTCGGTGTGCGAGACGCGGCCCGCGTTCATCAGCTGCATGACGATGCGCCCGCCCGCGGCGTGCACGGCGTCGGCGACGGCGCGCCAGCCCGCGGCCTGCGCGTCGGTCTCGATGCCGGGCTGCCCGGCGTAGCCCTTGGACTCGGCGCTGGGGAAGACGCCCTCGCTGATCAGCAGGCCCATGCTCGCGCGCTGGGCGTAGTACTCGGCGACGATCGCGCCGGGCACGCCCTGCTCGTCGGAGCGCAGTCGCGTCATCGGTGCCAGGACGATGCGGTTGGGGAGGTCGAGGTCGCCGGCGGTGAGGGGGGAGAACGGATCCACGGGATCGCCTTTCTACGGAGCTGTCTCAGGGGGCTGCCCTGAGGGGGGAGGCACGTGCACCTGCGGCGCACTCCGGGCGGCAACCGCGAGCGGAGCACGGTCATTCCTCCTCCCGGCGTTCTCCCATCCCCCGCGCCCCGGGCACGCGGTCGACGGCCTGCCGCCTCCCGACCCCTGCTCGGACACCCGGGCTGTCTACACTCGGGAGGCGACGACGAAGGAGTGTGCGCGATGCCGGCGAGACCCCACCACCCCGTGAGCTACCGGCTGCTGCCGGCGCTCGGGGCCCTCCTGATCGCCGCGGTCCTCGCGCTGGTCCCCGCGACCGCGGCGACGGCCGAATCGCCCGTCTCCTTCTCCTCCTCCACCGTCCTCGACTCGGTCGGAGTGCTGAGCTCCGGAGAGACCGCCGAGATCGAGCAGGCCTCGCGGGCCCTCTACGACCAGCACCGCGTGCAGCTGTTCGTCGCCTTCGTCGACTCCTTCACCGATCCGTCCGACCGCGCCGCGTGGGCGGACGAGACCGCGACCCGCAACGGACTGGGCACCGACGACGTCCTCCTGGCCGTCGCGGTCGACGCCCGCCAGTACCAGGTGTCGGTCGCGCAGGGCTTCGCGCTCGACGACGCGCAGGTCTCCTCGCTCCAGTCCGACGACATCGAGCCGAGGCTCGCCGACGGCGACTGGGCCGGAGCCGCGGTGGCCGCCGCCGACGGGATCGGGCAGCGCCTCGACGCGCCCAGCGCCGGCGAGTCCCTCGGCTCGGGGCTGCTGATCGCGCTCGGCGTGCTCGCGGCCCTCGTCGTCATCGGCCTCGTGGTGCTGCTGCTCGTCCGCCGCGCGCGGAAGCGCCGCGCCCAGGAGGCGGTGGAGGCCTCGATCGACGAGCTCGCCACCCGTGCCGGGTCGGCCCTCGTCCACGCCGACGACGCCGTCCGCACCAGCGAGCAGGAGGTCGGCTTCGCGGAGGCGCAGTTCGGCGCCGACGCGACCGGCGCGTTCCGCGAGGCGCTCGTCACCGCGAAGCGCCTGCTCGGCGAGGCCTTCAGCCTGCAGCAGCGTCTCGACGACGCCGAGCCGGAGACCGATCAGGAGCGCCGCGACGGCTACCAGCGCATCCTCCAGCTCTGCGCCGACGCCGAGCAGACGCTCGACGAGCGCGCGAGTGCGTTCGAGGAGCTGCGCGACCTCGAGAAGAACGCGCCGCAGGTCGCCGCCGCGCTCACGGTCCGCGCCGCCGAGGTCGGCGACCGCCTCCCCTCGGCCCGCGCCCGCCTCGCCGAGCTCGCCTCCCGCTACGCGCCGACCGCGATCGACGACGTGGGCGACGACGCCGACCAGGCCGAGGACCGCCTCCGCTTCACCCGCGACCAGCTCGCCGGCGCCCAGCAGGCGCTGCAGGCCGGCGACTCCGGCCGCGCCGCCGTGCTGCTGCGCGCCGGGCAGCAGGCCGCCGAGCAGGCCTCCGGGCTCGTCGACGCGGTGGCGACGCGCGGCGACGAGCTGCAGAAGGCGGAGGCGTCGCTCGCCGGCCGCATCGCCGAGATCCGCGCCGACGTGGCGCAGGGACGAGCGCTCGCCGCCTCCCAGGACGCGGAGTCCGCCGCCCAGGCGCAGAACGTCGCCGCGGCGGTCGCCTCGACCGAGGCCGCCCTCGACGACGTCGAGCGCGCCGCCTCCGTGCGGCCGAACGACCCGCTCGCCCTGCTCGGGGCGCTCACCGCCGCCGACGCCACGATCGACGCCGCCGTCGGCGGGTTCCGCGACGCGCAGGCCCAGCGCGAGCGCGAGCGGGCCGCCCTCGGCGCCGAGCTCACCTCCGCCCGCAGCCGCGTCTCGGCCGCCGAGGACTTCATCGCGGCCCGCCGCGGCGCGGTCGGCTCGGAGGCGCGCACCCGCGTCGCCGAGGCCGCCCGCTCGGCCGAGTACGCCGAGCGCATCGCCGCCACCGACCCCCGCGAGGCTCTCGCCTCCGCCCAGCGCGCCTCGCAGCTCGCCCAGCAGGCGCTCGAGCGGGCGCGGGCCGACGCCGGCGCCTACTCCGCCCCGAACGCTGTCGGCAGCCCCTACGGTGGCGACACGACCGGCGCGTTCCTCGGCGGGATCCTGGTCGAGTCGCTCCTGGGAGGCGGACGCCGCAGCGGCTACCGCTCGGGCGGCTTCGGCGGAGGCGGGTTCAGCGGCGGCTTCGGCGGAGGCGGCTCGTCCCGGCGCTCCGGCGGCGGCGGCTTCGGCGGCGGGCGCAGCAGCGGCGGAGGCGGACGCCGCGGCGGCGGCGGGCGCTTCTGAGCGCCCCCGGGCATCCGCGCACGACCGACGACCACCACCTCCCCCACGACTCCGGCACCACCTCCGACATCCGGCACCACCCACGACGCAAGGAGAGACACCCATGGCTCAGAGACAGTCGATCTTCGGCCGCATCGCGCAGCTCGCGAAGGCCAACATCAACGCGCTCCTCGACCAGGCCGAGGACCCGCAGAAGATGCTCGACCAGATGGTCCGCGACTACACCGACAGCATCCGCGACGCCGAGGCGGCGATCGCCACCACGATCGGCAACCTGCGCCTGCTCGAGGACGACTACCGCGAGGACGTGCAGAACGCCCAGGAGTGGGGCGGCAAGGCCCTCGCCGCGAGCCGCAAGGCCGACGAGCTGCGCACCGGCGGGAGCGCCGGCGACGCCGACAAGTTCGACGCGCTGGCCAAGGTCGCTCTGCAGCGCCAGATCCAGTCCGAGAAGGAGGCGAAGGACGCCGAGCCGACCATCGCCTCGCAGACCGAGGTCGTCGACAAGCTCAAGTCGGGCCTGAACCAGATGCGCGAGAAGCTGCAGCAGCTCTCGAGCAAGCGCGACGAGCTGATCGCGCGCTCGAAGACCGTCGAGGCGCAGAGCCAGGTCCAGGACGCCGTGAAGAGCATCGACCTGATGGACCCGACGAGCGAGGTGAGCCGCTTCGAGCAGAAGATCCGCCGCGAGGAGGCGCGCGTCCGCGGCGCGGAGGAGCTCGCCTCCTCGAGCCTGGACGCGCAGTTCGAGTCGCTCGAGGACCTCGGTGAGATGACCGAGGTGGAGGCGCGCCTCGCCGCGCTCAAGTCCGGCCGCCCGCAGGACTCGATCGGCTCCTGAGCCCGTGCGCCTCCGGCGGTCCTGCCGGAGGCGCACTCCCCTTCCCGACACGCGCGGAGCGAAGGCTGGCAATCGCCATGGTGCGGTGCCGCCGCCGTCCCCGTAGTGTTCACACCAGGTTGCCCTTGACCCCGGTCGCCCTGATGCCGCGTCCGGCCCCTACCGACGCGGTGAACCATGAGCGGACCGCCCCCGTCGGGATCGCTCGCCGAGAGACCGTCGACGCCGACGGTCACCACGAAGAGCGAGGCGCCGATGAGCACCCCCACCACCACGTCCGTCACCGGAGGCGCCCCCCGCGTCGTCCGCACCCGCCCCCGCGCCGACGGCCGCGTCAACCCGACGACCGAGTACTCCGGTCTCCTCAGCACAGTCCGCGACGCGGGGCTCCTCCGCCGCCGCACCGGCTTCTACTACACGATGTTCGGCGCGCTGGTCCTCGCGCTCGGCGGCATCGTCACCGGCTTCGTCCTGCTGGGCGACTCCTGGTTCCAGCTCCTGCTCGCCGCCGCCCTCGGCATCGTGCTGACGCAATTCGCCTTCCTCGCCCACGAGGCCTCGCACCGCCAGGTGTTCGAGTCCGGCAGGGCCAACGACGTCGCCGGCCGCACCCTCGCGAACCTCTTCGTCGGCATCAGCTACTCCTGGTGGATGACCAAGCACAGCCGCCACCACGCGAACCCGAACGTGCTGGGCAAGGACCCGGACATCGAGCGCGACGTCGTCTCCTTCACCGCCGAGGACGCGGCCCGCTCGCGCGGCCTCTACGCCTGGCTCACCCGCCGCCAGGGGTACGCGTTCTTCCCGCTCCTGCTGCTCGAGGGCCTCAACCTGCACCTGCACGGCTTCCGCACCGTGTTCGGCAAGGGCAAGGTCGACAAGCGCTGGGTCGAGATCACCATGCTCGTCACCCGCGTCGGCCTCTACCTCGCCGTCGTCTTCTGGGCCCTCCCCCTCGGCATGGCGTTCGCCTTCGTCGGCGTGCAGCTGGGCGTCTTCGGCCTCTACATGGGCGCCTCGTTCGCGCCGAACCACAAGGGCATGCCGCTGCTGCCGAAGGAGGCGCGCGTCGACTTCCTCCGCCGCCAGGTCCTCACCTCGCGCAGCATCCGCAGCACCTGGTTCACCGACCTCTACATGGGCGGCCTCAACTACCAGGTGGAGCACCACCTCTTCCCGAACATGCCCCGCCCGGCGCTGCGCCGTGCGCAGGTCATCGCCAAGGAGTACTGCACCACCCACCAGATCCCCTACACCGAGACCTCGCTGATGGAGTCGTACGCGATCGTCGTCCGCTACCTCAACAAGGTCGGCCTGTCGGCCGGCGGCGACCCGTTCGACTGCCCCGCCGCCTCCGCCTACGGACGCTGAGCACTCCCCCTTCGGAGGCCCCTCGCACCTTCCCGGTGCGGGGGGCCTCCGTCGTTCGCGGGAGCGCAAGGGGGTGCCCCCGCGGGCGGCGGAGTCGTAGCGTCGGGACATGAGCAGCTCCGACTACGACATCGAGCCCACCCCCACCGACACGACCGACGGCGCCCGCACGCCCGACCCCGCCACCGAGACCGGCACCTCCGCGGGCCTCGACGAGGTCGGCGGCGCGGCCTCCCCCCTGGCCGACGGCGTCGGCGCCGACGGCGAGGAGCAGAACCCCCCGCTGCCCGACTGGGGCCCCACCGACGGCGTCCACGGCACCGACGCCGAGACCGACGCCTCGGGCACCGAGCAGCACTGACACGGCTCCGCGAGGGACCTCCCCGGCCGGTCGGCGAACGTTCCGACCGCGTTCCGAGGAGGTCCCTCCGTGTTCGCCGGAGGGTCGGCCGGTGCTCGGGCGGCGCGCCCTACACTGGCGAAATGCAGCCGACCGAACGCGCCCTCCGCGTGATCTCCTACAACCTCCGGGAGCACCGAGCGCACGCCGAGATCGCCCCCCTCGCCGCCCGCCACGACATCGACGTCCTGTGCCTGCAGGAGTGCGACACCACGAAGCTGCCGCAGGAGGTGGGCTCGCTCCGGCTCGCGTCCGTCACGGCCCGCAACCGCCTGGGCCTGGCCGTCTACTACTCGCAGGACCGCTTCGAGCTCTCCGGCAGCGCCGCGTTCGAGCTCAGCAAGTCCATGCACGACCGCGTGATGTCCCCCGCTCACGAGCGCCTGCTGGCCGTCCGCCTCGACGACCGCGACGGCGGATCGATCGCCGTCTCGTCCTTCCACGCAGCTCCGCTCTCGGCCGGCAACGCCTTGCGCCGCAAGCAGATCGACGAGGCGCTGAACCGGCTGCGCGAGTACGCGCCGGACACCCCCTCCCTGATGGTCGGCGACTACAACTACCCGTGGTTCTTCCGCGGACTCGACCGCCGGATGACCCGGAACGGCTACCTGGTCTCGCGGAGCGACTCCCCGACCTACGCGCGCTACCGCTACTTCAGCGGCCACTTCGACTTCGCGATCAGCGACTCCGTGCGGATCGAGCGGGTCTCCACGCTGCCCCAGGGCGTCTCGGACCACCTCCCGGTGATGGTCGACGCGCACTACGGCGTCTCCGCCGCCTGAGCGCGGGGCCCGCGGGCCCGCGCGGTCGGTAGGCTCAGGGGGTGACGACCCTGATCCTCGCCCGGCACGGAGAGACTGTCTGGCACTCCGAGAACCGCTTCGCGGGCTCCTCCGACATCGCGCTGACCCCCCGGGGCCAGGACCAGGCGGCGACTCTGGCCGCCTGGGCCGTCGACGCCGACCTCGAGGCGGTGTACTCCTCCACCCTGGTTCGGGCCGTGCGCACCGCCGTGCCCGCCGCGCGGGCGGCCCACCTCGAGCTGCAGCCCGACCCGGCCCTGGTCGAGGTCGACTTCGGCCGCGGCGAGGGGCTGACCACCGACGAGATGGAGAAGCGCTTCCCGGACGAGTACCATGCGTGGGTCGCCGCTCCGGCCATCCAGCCGATGCCCGGCGGCGAGTCCGGCCTCGACGCCGTCGCCCGCGCGAACACCTCGCTCGCCCGCATCCACCGCGAGCACCCCGACGGCCGCGTGCTCGTCGTCGCGCACGGCACGCTCATCCGCCTCCTGCTGTGCGCCTACCTCGGCATCAATCCGGAGACGTACCGGCACACCTTCCCGGTGGTCGACAACGTCTCGCTGACCACGCTGCGCTGGGACGCGACCGGCGTCGGCCTGCTCGGCTACAACGTCCCGCCCGTCCAGACGCAGCGGCGCTCCAGCTGAGCGCAGCGGTCGCTCCGGAGCGGCGCCCGGCGAGCGCGGGCTCGATCGGCCTGGTGCTCGGGTCGGTCGCGAGCGTGCAGCTGGGCGCCTCCTTCGCCGTGCTGCTCTTCCCCGCCGCGGGGCCTATCGGCACCGTCACGCTCCGGCTGGTGTTCTCAGCCGTCGTGCTGCTCCTGGTCTGCCGTCCGCGGCTGCGCGGCCACAGCCGGAGCGACTGGGCCACTGTCGCCGCCTACGGTCTCGCCCTCGGCGGGATGAACGCCTGCTACTACGAGGCCATCGCCCGGATCCCGCAGGGCGCCGCCGTCACCCTCGAGGTGCTCGGGCCGCTGACGCTCTCGGTGATCGCCGGGAGGAGCGTGCTGAGCCTGGTGTGGGCGGTGCTCGCGCTGGCCGGAGTGGTGACCCTGTCGCAGGGCGGGTTCTCGGCGCTGGACCCGGTCGGCGTCGGCTTCGCGCTGGGGGCCGCAGTGCTCTGGGCCGCGTACATCGTCTTCGCCGGCCGCACCGGCGGGCGGTTCCAGGGGATCGACGGGCTCGCGCTGGCGCTGGCGGCCGGCGCGATCGTGTCGCTGCCGTTCGGCATCGCCTCCGCCGGGCCCGCCCTGGTGGTGCCGCCGGTGCTGCTCCTCGGGCTCGCCGTGGCGGTGCTCTCCTCCGCGGTGCCCTACGCGCTGGAGCTGCTGGCGCTGCGGCGCCTGCGCTCCTCCACCTTCTCGATCCTGATGTCGCTCTCTCCCGGGGCGGCCGCGCTCTCGGGCTTCCTCGTGCTCGGCCAGCGCCTCAGCGCCGTCGAGGCCGTCGGGATCGCGCTCGTGGTCGCCGCGAGCATCGGAGCGGTGCGGACCGCACGGACCTCCGCCTGAGCGACGGTTCTTTTGTTAGGCTAACTATGTGCCATCGACCGAGATCGCTGAGATCCAGACCCCGCAGACCGATCTCCCGCTGACCTCCCTCGCGGGCGAGGTGCGGGCAGCGGTCGGCCGGCTCGGACGGCGGCTCCGGCAGGAGAAGGCCCAGCACGAGCTCAGCGATCCGCAGTTCAGCGTGCTCGCGCTCCTGCACCGCGAGGGCGCGAAGACCCTCGGCGAGCTGGCCGAGGCGGAGCGGGTCCGCCCGCCCTCGATGACCCGCACGGTCGGCTGCCTGGTCGACGAAGGACTCGCGGAGCGCCTCGCCGACCCCGCCGACGGCCGCGTCACCCGCATCCGCCCCACCCCGGCCGGCACCGCACTGGTGCTCGACGTGCGCCGCAGCCGCGACGCCTGGCTCGTGGCACGCCTCGAGGAGCTCCCTCCCGAGGACCTGCGCCTGCTCCACGACGCGGCGGCGGTCCTGCGCGCGGTGGCCGACCGATGAGCGCGATGTTCCGCTCCTTCGCCGTGCCGAACTACCGCATCTGGTTCGCGGGCGCGATGGTCTCGAACGTCGGCACCTGGATGCAGCGCACGGCCCAGGACTGGATCGTGATCAACGACCTGACCGACCACGACGCGACGGCGCTCGGCGTCACCATGGCGCTGCAGTTCGGACCGCAGCTCGTGATGGTCCCCTTCTCCGGCTTCATCGCCGACCGCTTCGACCGGCGGAAGCTCCTGATGGCCACCCAGGGCGCGATGGGCGCGCTCGGCCTCGGCCTGGGACTCATCGTCGTGACCGGGGTCGTCCAGCTCTGGATGGTCTACCTCTTCGCCCTGCTGCTCGGCTTCGCCGCGGCGATCGACGCGCCCGTGCGCCAGACGTTCGTCTCGGCGCTGGTCGAGGAGCGCGACCTCACCAACGCCGTCTCGCTGAACTCGGCCTCCTTCAACTCGGCGCGGATGATCGGACCGGCCCTCGCGGGCGTGCTGATCGCCGCGGTCGGCTCCGGCTGGGTCTTCCTCCTCAACGCCGCGAGCTTCCTCGCCGTCCTGCTCTCGCTGCGCGCGCTCCACCGCGACCAGCTCCGCAGCGCCCCGCGCGCCACCCGCGGCCCGGGTGCGCTGCTGGAGGGGTTCCGCTACGTCTCGAAGCGGCCGGACATCCTCGTGGTGCTCGCGATCGTGTTCCTGATCGGCACCTTCGGCCTGAACTTCCCGATCTTCGCCTCGACGATGGCGACCGTCGAGTTCGACATGGGGGCGAGCGAGTTCGGCCTGCTCTCCTCCGCCATCGCCGTCGGCTCGGTGCTGGGAGCGCTCCTCTCGGCTCGCCGCGACCGCCCGAGGCTCCGGCTCATCGTCGGCGCCTCCGCGGCGTTCGGCGTCGCGCTCGCGCTGGCCGGCGTCATGCCGACGGTCTGGGCGTTCGCGATCCTGCTCCCCTTCGTCGGCATCGCGGCGCAGACGCTGATGACCTCGGCCAACGGCTACGTGCAGCTCTCGACCGCCCCCGAGATGCGGGGCCGGGTCATGGCGCTGTACATGGCGATCTTCGTCGGCGGCACTCCGATCGGCGCGCCACTGATCGGCTGGGTCGCGAACGCCTACGGTCCGCGCCAGGCGATGCTGGTCGGCGCCGCCTCCGGGATCGCGGCGGCCGCCATCGGACTCGCCTTCCACCTCCGTCTGCGCCGCGCCTCCCGGCTCGCGGCCCCCGAGCCGGAGGCTCTGCCGGCGACCGGCGGTGTCCCCCTGCTGCGCCCCCGCGCCTAGGCTCCGTCAGCCGGTCCGCGCGCCGGGGCGGCTCCGCGGACAGCCCGCTCGACGGGTCGCCCCCGACGCCGGGCGCGTCCGCCACCCGCCCTCAGGCCTCGCGGGTGATCTCGACGCGGACGAAGAGCTTCGACGAGCGGGGCCCGGCGAACACCCCGCGCAACGGCGCGATGTCGTTGTAGTCGCGGCCGCGGCCGACGATGACGTGGCGGTCGCCGATGTCGATCAGGTTCGTCGGGTCGTAGCCGCGCCAGGCTCCTCCGCAGAACCACTCGACCCACGCGTGCGACTCCCCCACCACGGTCTCGCCGATCTCCGCGTGCGGCTTGGGGTGCAGGTAGCCCGAGACGTAGCGCGCCGGGATGCCCACCGAGCGCAGAGCCCCGAGCACGATGTGCGTGATGTCCTGGCAGACGCCCTCGCGCGCGGTCCACGACTCCGTCGCGGTGGAGTGCACGCCGGTGACGCCCTGCCGGTAGGTCATCGCCCGGCCGATCGTCTCGGCGATCGTGAGCGCAGCCTCGCACGGCCCGGCCGCCTCGTCCGCGAGCGAGCGCGCCATCGCCGCGAGGTCCTCCGGCGGCGCGGTGCGGTGGGTCTGCTTCGACTGCTCCACGTACTCGGTGCGCGTCTCGACCTGCTCGGACAGCTGATCCCACCCGGTCGGGTGGTCGGGGTGCTGCTTCGGCCGGATCTCGACGAGCGAGGTCGCCGTCAGCGAGAGCTCGCGGTGGGCGTCGAGCACGTCGAACGACGAGACGCGGGTGCCCCAGTAGTCGGTGTAGGCGTGCACCGAGGTCACCGGCCGGATGTCGAGGTTCGAGAACAGCACCAGCTGCCCGTCCGAGGAAGCGGGAAGCATCCGCGCCTCGTTGTAGGACGCGACCACGTCCCCCGCGTAGGTGAAGCCCGTGGTGTGCCTGATGCGCAGCCTGCTCACAGCGCCTCCCCGATCCAGCTCGGCATGACGTTGGTGGGGAAGTACCGCTGGCGGATCGCCTCGGACGCGGCCGAGGTCGCCTCCTGCACGCTGTCCATGTGCCGCGGGAGGTCCTCGAGGATGTCGGTGATCGGCCGGAACTCCAGCTCGCTGCGGATCCGCCCGAGGACGCGCTGCGCGTCGCCGGAGTGGCCGATGCGGCCGGTGCGCGGCTCGATGTCGCGCATGCACGCCTCCGCCCGCGAGACCGAGAAGAGGATCGAGCGCGGGAACAGCCGGTCCAGGAGGAGGAACTCGGCCGCGTTCCGCGCGCTCGGCACGCCCCGGTAGGTGCGCAGGTACGCCTCGTAGGCGCCGCAGGAGCGGAGGATCGTGGTCCAGGAGGGGCCGCTCGCCTCGGTCAGCGAGCGGGTGGCGAGCAGGCGGGCGGTCATGTCGGCGCGCTCGATCGAGCGGCCGAGCGTGAAGAACTGCCAGGCCTCGTCGCGCGAGGTCGCCGACTCGATGATGCCGACGGCGAGGGCGGAGCGCTCGCGCACCCAGCTGAAGAACTCCGACACCCGCTCGCCCGAGACGCGGCGCGGCATGCGGGTGCGCGTGGTGTTGAGGCACTCCCAGAGCTCGGTCGAGACGATCTCGCGCGCCCGGCGGGCGTTCTCGCGGGCCGCGCCGAGCGAGTAGGCGATCGAGGCGGGGTTCGTGCGGTCGATCGCGAGGATCGCCAGTACGTCGGCACGGGTGATCTCGCGCATGTCGTCGGGCGGGGTCGAGCCCATCACCGACAGGAGCGAGCGGCAGGCCGTGTCCTCGTCGATCCACGGGTCCTCGAGCAGGAGCTGGAGGTGGACGTCGAGGATGCGGGCGGTGCCGTCGGACCGCTCGATGTAGCGGCCGATCCAGAACAGCGACTCGGCGATCCGGGAGAGCATCAGTCGTCCTCCCCCGCCGCGAGCGTCTGCTGCTGCTGCTGGTCCTGGTCGGTGTTCGGCGCGTCCTGCGGCGAGTGGTCGGGCGTGTGGTTGAGCGGGTAGACGATCGGGATGGAGCTGGTGACCGCGGCCTGCTCGGCGACGAGCGCCTGGATGTCGCGCGCCTCGGGATCGGCGCTGCGCGCCTCCTCGAGGCCGACCACCCAGGTGTCCTTCGATCCGCCGCCCTGCGACGAGTTGACGACGAGCTGCCCCTCGGGGAGCGCGACGCGGGTCAGGCCGCCGGGCAGCACCCAGACGTCGGTGCCGTCGTTCACGGCGAAGGGCCGCAGGTCGGCGTGCCGGGGGCGCATGCCGTCGTCGACGAGGGTGGGGATGGTGGAGAGCTGCACGACCGGCTGCGCGATCCAGCCGCGCGGGTCGGCCTGGAGGCGGGAGCGCAGCTCCGCGAGCTCCTTCGCCGAGGCGGCCGGCCCGACGACCAGGCCCTTGCCGCCGGAGCCGTCGACCGGCTTCACGACGAGCTCGTCGAGGCGGTCGAGCACCTCCTCGAGCGCTCCCGGGTCCTCGAGCCGCCACGTGTCGACGTTCTTGATCACCGGCTCCTCCGAGAGGTAGTAGCGGATGAGGTCGGGCAGGTAGGTGTAGACGAGCTTGTCGTCGGCGACGCCGTTGCCGACCGCGTTGGCGATCGTGACGTTCCCGAGCCGGGCCGCGAGCATCAGCCCGGGCGAGCCGAGCATCGAGTCGGCGCGGAACTGCAGCGGATCGAGGAACTCGTCGTCCACGCGGCGGTAGATCACGTCGACCCGGGTCGGGCCGGAGGTGGTGCGCATGAACACCTTGCCGCCCGTGCAGAACAGGTCGCGGCCCTCGACCAGCTCGACGCCCATGAGGCGGGCGAGGAGGGTGTGCTCGAAGTAGGCGGAGTTGTAGACGCCCGGGGTGAGCACGACCACGGTCGGGTCGTCGACGCCCTCGGGGGCGGAGGCGCGGAGGGCCTGCAGCAGCTTGTTCGGGTAGTCGCCGACCGGGCGCACCCGCATCGAGACGAACAGCTCGGGCAGCGTCTGCGCCATCACCCGGCGGTTCGAGATGACGTAGGAGACGCCGGAGGGCACGCGGACGTTGTCCTCGAGGACCCGCCAGCCGCCCTTCTCATCGCGGATCAGGTCGATCCCGGACACCTGGATCCGCACGCCGTTCGCGGGGACGATGCCCGCGGCCTGCCGGTGGAAGTGGCTGGAGCTCGAGATCAGCCCGGCGGGGATGACGCCGTCGGCCACGGCGTTCTGCGGGCCGTAGACGTCGGCGAGGAACGCCTCGAGAGCACGGACCCGCTGCTTGATGCCGGTCTGCACCTCGTTCCACTCGGCGCGCTCGATCACCCGGGGGACGGCGTCGAGGGGGAACGGCCGCTCCTCCCCCGCGAAGTCGAAGGTGACGCCCTGCGCGAGGTAGGAGGAGGCGAGCGCGTCGGTGCGGCCGCGCAGCTCCTCCTGGGTCATCCGCGCGAGCGAGGAGTAGATGTCGCGGTAGGCGCCGCGGACCCCGTCGGGGCCTCCGGTCGACGCCACGTCGGCGAACATCTCGTCCCAGGGGGTGGCGCCCGTGTCGGGCCGCTCGACCTTCTGGGACCCGTATCCGTCGAAGAGGTCACCCATGGCACGACTCTAGTGCGGGGCGTATTGCGGGGATGTTTCGGGCGGCCGCGGGGCGAGCGGGGCGGGTCGGCGACGTCCGGGCACGGCGCCTCCGCCGTCCTGCGACAGCCCGGCGGAGGCCCGGGGATCCTCGGGAATGGATCCGGCCGCACGTGGTTGAATGAGGATGTACATGCAAACGCATGGACCAGGCCCCACCGGGCCGGAGGACAGAAGGAGCGCCTGATGCAGTTCGGCATCTTCACGGTCAGCGACATCACGACCGACCCCACGACCGGACGGACCCCGTCCGAGTCCGAGAAGATCCAGGCGACCCTCGCGATCGCGCTGAAGGCGGAGGAGATCGGCCTCGACGTCTTCGCCCTGGGCGAGCACCACAACCCGCCGTTCTGGTCCTCCTCCCCCACCACCACGCTCGGCTACCTCGCGGCGAAGACCGAGAGGATCACGCTCTCCACCGCGATGGCCCTCATCACCACGAACGACCCCGTGAAGCTCGCCGAGGACTACGCGATGCTCCAGCACCTCGCCGGCGGCCGCGTCGACCTGATGCTCGGCCGCGGCAACACCGGCCCCGTCTACCCGTGGTTCGGCAAGGACATCCGCCGCGGCATCGAGCTGACGATCGAGAACTACGACCTGCTGCACCGCCTGTGGACCGAGGACTTCGTCGACTGGGAGGGCCAGTTCCGCACGCCCCTCCAGGGCTTCCAGTCGACCCCGCGCCCCCTCGACGGCGTCGCGCCGTTCGTGTGGCACGGATCGATCCGCTCGCCGCAGATCGCCGAGCAGGCCGCCTACTACGGCGACGGCTTCTTCGCGAACCACATCTTCTGGCCCGCCTCGCACACCCAGAAGATGGTGCAGCTCTACCGCCAGCGCTTCGAGCACTACGGCCACGGGACCGCCGATCAGGCGATCGTCGGCCTCGGCGGGCAGATCTTCCTGGCGAAGAACTCGCAGGACGCGGTCTCGCAGTTCCGCCCCTACTTCGACAACGCCCCCGTCTACGGCCACGGCCCCTCGCTCGAGGACTTCACGGAGCAGACCCCGCTCACCGTCGGCTCCCCGCAGCAGATCATCGACCGCACCCTCGGCTTCCGCGAGTACGTCGGCGACTACCAGCGCCAGCTCTTCCTGATGGACCACGCGGGACTCCCGCTGAAGACCGTCCTGGAGCAGATGGACATGCTCGGCGAGATCCTCCCCGCCCT
The DNA here is from genome assembly GCF_002932915.1 of Rathayibacter sp. RFBD1. NCBI lineage: Bacteria > Bacillati > Actinomycetota > Actinomycetes > Micrococcales > Microbacteriaceae > Rathayibacter > Rathayibacter sp. RFBD1. The sequence continues at coordinate 51,681 of NZ_PSWQ01000015.1, read as the reverse complement.
CCGCGCCGGCTTCGCCGAGGGCCGCCCCTCGCACGTGCCCGACGCCCCCACCCACGCCTCCCTCGTGGCCGCGCGCGACGCGCAGCCCGCGGCCGAGCCCGTCACCGTCTAGTCAGGAGCTCTCCATGGACACCCGCAGGATCACCGTCCTCTCGGCCGGCCTCAGCCAGCCGTCCTCGACCCGGCTGCTCGCCGACCGCCTGGCCGACGCCGCCGAGTCCTCCCTCACCGAGCAGGGCTTCGCCGTCGAGCGGAGCGTCGTGGAGCTGCGCGACCTCGCGCACGACGTCACGAACAACCTCCTCACCGGCTTCGCGAGCCCCGCTCTGCAGACCGCGCTCGACGCGGTCGCCGGCGCCGACGGCCTGATCGCCGTGACGCCGATCTTCACCACCAGCTACAGCGGGCTCTTCAAGTCGTTCGTCGACGTGCTCGACACGGAGGCGCTGCGCGGCCTGCCCGTGCTGCTGGCGGCCACGGGCGGGTCCCCCCGCCACTCCCTGGCCGTCGACTACGCGATGCGCCCGCTCTTCACCTACCTGCACGCGGCGCCCCTCGCGACCACCGTGTTCGCGGCGACGGACGACTGGGGCGGCGCGACCGAGGACGGACGGGCGCTGCCCTCGCGCATCGAGCGCGCCGGACGCGAGCTGGCCGATCAAGCCGCCCGCTCCTCCCGCTCGGGCTCCACGCCCGACCCGTGGGCGCTCGACGGCTCGTTCGAGGGGATGCTCGGCCGCCGCGGCTGAACGCCCGCCGGGCGGATCGGCCGCTCCTCTCATGGATCGGCCGATCCGTCCAGCCGCGATACCCGCGGCCCTGCCGGAATAGCCTGCCCCCGGGAGCCTGCCGCTGGCCCCCGGAAGGAGGCCGTCATGGGCCTGACCAGCAAGGGGCTCCCCTCGGGGGCTCTCGACCTCTCGCAGCTCGGACGCGCGGTCCTCGACCGCCGCCGCTTCCTCGGAGCGCTCGGCGTCGCCGCCTCCGTCCCGGTCCTCTCCGGCTGCGGCTTCGCCCCCGCGGGCCCCGCGGCGAGCGCCGGCAGCGACACCCTCACCTTCACCACCTGGGGCACCGACGCCGAGCTGGCCGGCTTCCAGCGCGCGATCGACGCGTTCCAGTCGGCGAACGCCGGCGCCACCGTGACCCTCAACGCGGTCCCGTACGAGCAGATGTTCACCAACATCGACGCGCAGCTGCAGGCGGGCAACCCGCCGGACGTCTTCCGGGTCCCGTACTACACGTTCGGCAGCTACGCCGGCCGTGACCAGCTCCTGGACCTGTCGGGCTTCCTCGACTCCGACGTCGCCGAGCGGTTCACCGATCCGGCCTGGGCCGCGGTGCAGAGCGGCGGGAGCCCCTTCGGCGTCCCCCACCACACCGACACCTCGCTGATCCTCTACAACACCCAGGTGCTGGCCGACGCGGGCGTCACCTCCTTCCCCTCCTCGCCCGAGGAGGCGTGGACCTGGGAGGAGTTCACCGAGGTCGGGCGGAAGCTGCGCGCCTCGCTCCCCGCCGAGCGCTACCCCTTCGCCTACAACTGGCAGGGCAACGGCGTCACGCGCTGGCTCAGCCTGCTCTTCCAGGCCGACGGCCGCTTCCTCACCGAGGACCTGTCCGGGCCCGCGATCGACTCCGCCGCCGGCCGCGCCGCGATCGACTTCAGCCGCAGCTTCTTCACCGACGGCCTCGTGCCGCCGAGCAGCTCCGTGCAGGCGACCACCTACGCCAGCGACCTCTGGTACTCGCAGACCACCGCGATGACCTTCGCCGGCGCGTTCCTCATCCCCGACGCCGACTCCACCCTCGACTTCGAGTGGGGCGCCACCTACTCCCCGCGCAACGTGCGCGGAGGCGGCGACTTCGGCGGCAACGCCCTCGTCGCGACCAAGGCCGCGAAGAACCCGGAGCTGGCCGCCTCCTTCCTCGCGTTCGTGACGGAGGAGGAGGCGATGCGCGACTTCTGCGCCGGCGCCTCCCTCCTCCCCACCCGTCGCGACCTCACGGAGTCGGGCATCGAGTTCGCCGTGCGCCCCGAGCTCGCCGAGGTGTTCCTCGGCCAGGCGGGCACCGTCCAGGCGTCCGACTCGGCGCAGGTCGCCTCGCCCGACATGGCCGCGATCATCACGGTGCTCAAGGAGCAGCTGGAGCAGGCCTTCGTCGGCGGGCGCAGCACCGAGGACACCATCGCCGGCCTCACCTCCGGCATCGCGGCCGCGACGCAGTGAGCCGGTCGGTCCTCGCGCCGGAGGCGGTGACCGCCCGCCCCCGGCGCACCTCCCGCGCCCCCGCACGCGAGACGGCGGCCGCCTACGCGTTCCTCGCGCCGAACCTGCTGATGCTCGGCCTGTTCGTGTTCGTCCCCCTGGGCGGCGCGTTCCTGATCGGCTTCCAGCGCACGAACGGCTTCGGCGACGGCGTCTTCGTCGGGCTCGACAACTACGCGCGGCTGCTCGGCGACGGCCTCTTCTGGCGCTCGACGCTGAACACGGCGCTGTTCACCCTGATCGTGACCCCGCTCTCGATGGCGCTGGGCCTCGGCGCGGCGGTGCTGATGAACTCGGTGCTGCCCGCGCGTCCGGTGTTCCGCAGCATCCTCATCCTGCCGATGGCGGTCTCCGGCGTGGCGACGGCGCTGATGGGCGTGCTGATCTTCGACGAGAACAGCGGCGTGCTCGACGGCATGCTCCAGACGATCGGCCTCCCCCGCATCGCCTGGCAGTCCGGCGGAGCGGCGGCCTTCGCCTCCGTGGTGCTCGTCACCCTGTGGTGGCGCACCGGCTTCAACATGCTGATCTACCTGGCGGGGCTGCAGGGGGTGAACCCGGCGCTCTACGAGGCGGCCCGGCTCGACGGAGCGAACGCGTGGCAGCAGTTCCGCCACGTGACGCTGCCGCTGGTCGGCCCGTCGTCGTTCTTCCTGCTCATCCTCAACGTCATCTACTCGTTCCAGGTGTTCGACATCGTCTTCGTGCTCACCGGCGGCGGACCGCAGAACGCGACCTCGGTGCTCGTGACCTACGCCTACGACACCGGGTTCGTCACCCGCGACCAGGGCTACGCCGCGGCCATCGGCATCGTGCTGCTGATCCTGACCATGATCTTCACCGCGGTGCAGTGGCGCACCAACCGCTCGAGGGACCTCGTCGAATGATCCGCACGTCGCGCACCTCGCGCCTGCTCCGCCTCGCCCTCGCCCTCGGTGTCTCGGTGGTCATCGTCTTCCCGCTGTACTGGATGGTCGTCGTCGCGTTCTCCTCGCGGTCCGAGCTGCTCGGCGGCACCCTCCGCCTCTGGCCGCGCGAGCTGACGCTGGTGAACTTCGAGCGGGTGTTCTCGTCGTTCCCCGTGGCGACCTGGTTCGGCAACTCCCTCGCGATCAGCCTGGTCACCGCGCTGATCACCGTGACGATCAACCTGCTCGGCGGCTACGCCTTCGCGCAGCTGCGGTTCCGCGGATCCGGAGTGCTCTTCCTCCTGGCCCTGTCGACGCTCACCCTGCCCGTGCAGGTGATCATGGTGGCGCTGTTCCGGCTCGTCACCGACCTCGGCCTCTACGGGAGCTACTGGGCGGTGATCCTGCCGACGGCGGCATCGGCGTTCGGGCTGTTCCTGGCGCGGCAGTTCATCCTCGCGATCCCGCGGGACCTGATCGAGGCGGCCCGGATCGACGGCGCCGGGCACTTCCGCGTGTTCACGGCCATCGTCCTCCCCCTCTCGAAGCCGCTCATCGCCGTGCTCTTCTTCATGTCGCTGCTCGGCTCCTGGAACGACTTCGCCTGGCCGCTCATCGCCCTGAAGGAGAACGCGCTGTTCACGCTCCCGATCGGGCTGCTCTTCCTCCAGGGGCAGTTCGGCAGCGACTACGGAGCGACCATGGCGTTCGCCCTGGTGAACGTCGTGCCGATGGTGGTGCTGTTCCTGGTGTTCCAGCGCTACTTCGTGCAGGGCTTCGCGCGCAGCGGCCTCCGCTGACCCCGCGGCGGGGGGTGCGGATCGGTGCGCTGAGCGGCCATTCGTCCCCCCGTCCGGGGCCGGGAGTGTCAATCCCCCCGTTCCGCCGACCCGGCCGGCGCCGCCCCGGGGTACCGTCGTCGCAGGCGCCCACCTCGTGCGCTCCGGAGCGCACCGTTCGAGCGGAAGGCGGGATCGCCATGAGTACCGTCGCCGCGAACGCCGCCCAGCAGAAGGTGGCCGGCCGCTACTACCTGATCGAGCGAATCGGCTCCGGCGGGATGGGCTCGGTCTACCGGGCCCGCGACGAGACCGTGCAGCGCGAGGTCGCCGTGAAGGTGTTCCGCGCGGAGGCCTCGAACCCCGAGGACGTGGCCCGCCAGGAGCGCGAGGTGCGGATGCTGAGCTCCTTCGCCCACCCCGGCATCGTCAACCTCTTCGACGCGGGGCTGCACAACTTCGGCGGCGAGGTCCGCCGCTACGTCGTGATGGAGCTCGTCGCCGACCCCACGATGGAGGCGCGGCTCGAGTCCGGCCCCCTCCCGGCGGCGGAGGTCGCGGCGATCGGCACGCAGCTCGCCGAGGCCCTGGCCTACCTGCACGAGCGCGGCGTCGTGCACCGCGACGTGAAGCCCGCGAACATCCTGGTCAGCGAGGTCGCCTCCAGCGGCTACGCCCGCACCGCCAAGCTCACCGACTTCGGCGTGGCCCACTTCATGGACGGCTCCCGCCTCACCAGCGACGGCGTCGTGATCGGCACCGCGAGCTTCGTCAGCCCGGAGCAGGTCGCGGGCGAGCCGATCAGCGGAGCGAGCGACGTCTTCTCCCTCGGCCTGGTCCTCCTCGAGGCGATCACCGGTCACCGCGAGTACTCGGGCACGGTCCTCGAGGCGGCGATCGCCCGCCTCCACCGCAGCCCCTCCGTGCCCGACACGCTGCCGGCGGAGTGGCGGGCGCTGCTGACCTCGATGACGCAGCGGGACCCGGAGAAGCGGCCGACCGCCGACGAGGTCGCGCACCGGCTCCGAAGCGGGATGACGACGGGCTCGGCTTCGGGCACGCCGACCGCCTCGGACTCGCGCGCGGCACGGATCCGGCGCTCCGTGATCATCGGCTCGAGCGTGGTCGGCGTCGGCGCGATCGCGGCGCTGTCGTGGATGCTCGGAGCGCTCGCCGGTCGCTGACCGTTCGGGCGCGGGGCCCTAGGCCTCGCCGGGGAACGCGGGACGGAGCACGATCCTCGTCCAGGCGCCCACGTAGATCCGGTCGCCCTCCTCGACCTCGCGGCGCTGACCGGCGGCGATCGGCGACTGCGGGAGCGCAGCCCCGGCCGGGGCGAGGTACGTGCCGTTCGCCGACTGCAGATCCTCGACCCACCAGCGGTAGCCGTCGGTGCTCAGCTGGCAGTGGCGCCGCGAGACACCGGAGTCGGAGCCGCAGTCCACCTGCGGCGAGATGCCGCGGGAGACGGACGGGCGGCCGACGAGCAGGGTGCGCTCGCGGAGGACGACGGTCGCGGGCGGGCCGGGCGAGGGCATGGGGTCGTCGGCGCGCTGCTCGGCGTACCACTCCGGGTCGACCCAGAGCTCGGCGATCCACGGGCGGTCCGGGTCCGCGGAGGCGGCGGCGGGGTGGGCGGAGCCGGTGGCCGGCGCGGACGCGGCCTCCTCCTCCGACGCTGAGGCCCCGGGTGCCGCGTCGGGGGCTGCGGCCTCGGGTGCAGGGGCCTCCGGGATCACCTCGGTCGGCGGAGCGGCGGGCGGCGCGGTCGCGACGGGGGTGTCGAAGCCGGCCTCCTGCTCCGGGACCAGCTCGGTGGGAGCCGCGGGATCGGCCTGCGGCGCGGGCGCCTCGCCCAGGTGCTGGGCCGGGTCCCCCGACGGCGTCGCGGAGCCGCCGACCTCGCCCGGAGCGCGGACGGCACCGGAGGAGGTGAACGGATCGGCCTCGGGGAGGGAGCCGGTCGTGAAGTCGTAGCCGCAGTTCTCGCAGAACAGGGCGCCGGGCTCGTTCGGGAACGAGCAGTGCGGGCAGACCGAGGGGCCGGTCGGGATCGCGGTGGTCGGCGCGGCGGGAGCGGGCGACGGGGCCGCAGCGGCACCGATGGGCGCCCCGCAGACGTCGCAGTAGTCGCCGGACTGGGAGGTGTGCCCCTCGGGACAGCGGAAGCTCACTTGCGCACCCGCGTGGTCTTGGTCGACGCGGTGTCCAGCGCCATCTCGTCGAGGCGGTCCACGCCGCGCTTGAGCCGCACGGTGCCCTCGTTCGGGTTGTCGATCTCGACGACCTTCCGCAGCTTCGCGGTCGCCTCGTCGTTCCCGGTGACGGAGGCGAGCTGCACCGCGCGCCCGAGCTTGACCGTGGCGGTCGCCTCGTCGCCCCGCGCCTTGGCTGCGAGCCCGTCCTGGATCGCCGAGGCGAGCTCGGTCTGGCCGGTGTAGTGGGCGACGGCGGGGTCGATGCGGGCGGTCAGGGCGGAGTCGTCCGTCCAGCGCGCCTTCACCAGGGCGGAGGCGACCACCTCGTCGCGCACGCTGAGCTGCACCCGCGCGGCGAGCTGCTCCGAGCCGACCGGCTTCGACGCGACCCGGACCGCCACGTGGTACTCCCGCGACTCGTCGCCCCAGGCGCCGGTCGGGTAGGCGCCGGTGAGCGGGTTCACGGCGTTCCGCCGGGAGCTGAGGTCCTCGAGGTTCGGCGCGACCTGACGGACGAACAGCAGCTGCGCGCCCTGCGGAGTCCAGACGCGGAGCTCGCCGTTGGCGACTCCCCGGCCCATCGACGCCCGCATCAGCGACTCGAAGTCGGCGGCCATGTCGGCCGGGTTCGCGATCAGGCCCACGGTGCCCAGCAGGGCGCTCGCGATGGTGCGCGCCTCCTCGACGATCCAGCGGGAGCCGACGCCGCGCACGTCGCACTGGAAGTCGCCCGACGCCGCGCGGATCGCCGCGTCCAGCTGCATCCGCGACTCGTGCTCGTTCTTGCCGTCGGTGAGGAGGATCGCGTGCCTCTGTGTCGCCTCCGGCACGGTCGCGAACAGCTGGCGGGCGAGGGTCAGCCAGGTGCCCATCGCGGTGCCGCCGTCGGCCTGGAGGTAGCCGATCGCCTCCTTCGCCGCGGCTCGCGCCCCCGGCTCCATCCGCACCATCGAGACGGTGGCGTTGGGGTACGGGAAGGCGCGGTCGGCGCGCTCGGACCCGGCCACGACGGCGAAGAAGGTGCCGTCCAGGATCTGGTCGACCGCCACGGCGGCGGCGCGCTTGGCGGCCGTCATGTTCTCGCCGGTCATCGATCCGGAGCAGTCCACGATGATGATCTCGGCCGCGGCCCCGTCGGACCCGGCGACCCCCGTGCCGGACGCGGTCACCGTGACGATGGCGTGCACGTCGGTGGCGCCGTCCGAGAGGAACTCGTTCTGGAAAACACTCGCGCTGAACTCCGCCATTCCGGCAGTTTACGGGGACGCCCGGCCCGAGCGGCCCTCCATCGCCGAGGATCGGCCGGGCATCGCGGCCCGACGCCTGCACGACAGCTGTCGAGGCCGGCGGAGGCGGGTCGAGCGCCGCCGGAGCGCCCCCGTCAAGCCCGCCGCGACCGGACGCCGCCGATGCCAGGGTGGAGCCGTGCCTCCCTGGACCCTCGCCCTCGCCAGCGGCGCCATCGGCGGCGCCACCCTCCTGATCGGCGCCGCGCTCGCCTGGTTCGTGCGCGTGCCCCCGAAGCTCACCGCCGCGATCTCCGCCTTCGGAGCAGGGGTGCTGATCTCGGCGCTCGCCTACGAGCTCGTGCAGGAGGCGGCGGACGACGGAGGACTGCTCCCGACGATCCTCGGCACGCTCGCGGGAGCCGTCGTCTTCGTCGGCGCGGACGCGCTGCTCACCCGCGCCGGCGCGGGGAACCGCAAGAGCGCGAAGGGGTCGGGTGGAGGAGGAGGCGCGGCCATCGCGGCCGGCGCCCTGATCGACGGGGTCCCCGAATCGATCGTGCTCGGCCTCTCGGTCGCCCAGGGCGGCGCGGGAGCGGCGATCAGCGTGCCCATCGTCGCCGCGGTCGCGATCTCGAACCTCCCCGAGGGCCTGTCCTCGACGGTCGGCATGAAGGCCGACGGCCGCTCCGCCCGCTACGTCTTCACCGTCTGGGGCGGGATCGCCGCGATCTCGGCCGCCGCGGCGCTGGTCGGCTTCCTGGTCTTCGCCACCGCACCGGGCGCGGTCGTGGCCTTCGTGACGACCGTCGCCGCCGGCGCGATCCTCGCCATGATCTCGAACACGATGATCCCCGAGGCGTTCGACCGCGACGACGTGCTCACCGGGCTGTACGCGGTGCTCGGGTTCGTGACGGCGTTCGCCTTGCACAGTGCTGGTTAGGACGCCGCTCCCCGCGCGGCGTCCCGCAGTCGGCTCGAGCGCATGGCCGGGTCCCGAGGAGCGGGTCGCGCACGGCGACGCGGATCCGCTGGAACGCGGATCCCCGGATACGCCTCGCGAGGACGCCGCTCCCCGCGCGGCGTCCCGCAGTCGGCTCCAGCGCGGGGCCGGGTCCCGAGGAGCGGGTCGCGCACGGCGACGCGGGTCCGCTGGAACGCGGATCCCCGGATACGCCTCGCGAGGACGCCGCTCCCCGCGCGGCGTCCCGCAGTCGGCTCCAGCGCGGGGCCGGGTCCCGAGGAGCGGGTCGCGCACGGCGACGCGGATCCGCTGGAACGCGGATCCCCGGATACGCCTCGCGAGGACGCCGCTCCCCGCGCGGCGTCCCGCAGTCGGCTCCAGCGCGGGGCCGGGTCCCGAGGAGCGGGTCGCGCACGGCGACGCGGATCCGCTGGAACGCGGATCCCCGGATACGCCTCGCGAAGACGCCGCTCCCCGCGGAACGGAGTGCGGTCAGCCGCTGAAGGCGGTGAGGGCGTCGTCGAGGATGCCGAGGCCGCGGGCGACCTCGGCGGGGGTGATGACGGCCGGCGGGACCACGTGGATCCGGTTGTCGGCGGTGAAGGGCAGGAGACCGCGGGACAGCAGGTCGGTCTTGAGGCGGGCGACGGAGGCCGCCGGCAGCGGGGTGCGCGCGGCCCGGTCGGTGACCAGCTCCAGGGCCCAGAACACTCCGGAGCCCCGGACCTCGCCGATCAGGTCGTGCTTCGCCTCGAGCGCCGCCAGGCCGGGGGCCAGGTGCTCCGAGCCGATGGTGCGCGCGTTGTCGACGATCCCCTCCTCCTCCATCGCCTCGAGCGTCGCGACGACGCTGGCCGCGGCGAGCGGGTGGCCCGAGTAGGTGAGACCGCCGGGGAAGACGCGCTCGTCGAAATGGTGGGCGATCGGATCCGAGATGACGACACCGCCGATCGGGACGTAGCCGGAGTTGACGCCCTTCGCGAAGGTGATCAGGTCGGGGCGCACGTCGAAGGCGTCGAAGGCGAACCACTCCCCCGTGCGCCCGAAGCCCGCCATGACCTCGTCGAGGATCAGCTGGATGCCGTACCGGTCGGCGATCTCGCGCACACCCGCGAGGTAGCCGGGCGGCGGGGTGAGCACGCCGGCGGTGCCGGGGATGGTCTCGAGGAGGAACGCGGCGATCGACTCCGGCCCCTCCGCCTGCACGACGCGCTCGAGGTGGTGGAGGGCGCGCTCGCACTCCTGCTCGAGGGTCTCGGCCCAGAACTCGCTGCGGTACAGGTAGGGCCCGAAGGCGTGCACGTGCCCGCGGGAGTACTCGTTCGGGATGCGGCGCCAGTCGCCGGTCGAGACGATCGCCGCTCCCGTGTTGCCGTGGTACGAGCGGTACAGCGAGACGACCTTGTCGCGGCCGGTGAACAGCCGCGCCATGCGTATCGCGTTCTCGTTCGCATCCGCGCCGCCGTTGGTGAAGAAGACCTTCTCCATGCCCTCGGGTGCCCGCTCGGTGATCAGGCGGGCCGCCTCGGCGCGGGTCTCGTTCGCGTAGGCGGGGCCGACGGTGGTGAGGACGCCCGCCTGCTCCTGGATCGCGGCGACGACCTTCGGGTGCTGGTAGCCGATGGTGACGTTCACGAGCTGGCTCGAGAAGTCGAGGTAGCGGGTGCCGTCGACGTCCCAGACCTCGGCGCCGAGACCGCCCGCGATCGGCAGCGGGTTCAGCGCGCCCTGCGCCGACCAGGAGTGGAACACGCGGGACCGGTCGGCGGCGGTGACCGAGGCGTTGTCGCGGACGGTGGGGGCGATCGAGGACGTCATGCTCCCCATCGTGCCGCGCGCGCCTCGGAAGCGGGCGTGCGGATCCGTCGATCCGCGGACCCTACGATGGACGGAACGTCGAAGGGAGCCGCGCATGTCCGCGACCGTCCGCGATCTGCTGGCCGAACCGGCCTTCCGCCTCCGCGTGCTCGCCGGCGTCCACGACGAGGCCGACCTCGACGCCCCTCTGGTGTGGGCGCACTCCTCGGACCTCGTCGATCCGACGCCCTGGCTCGAGTCGGGCCAGCTGCTGCTGACCGACGGCGTCCACTTCACCGGGTACGACAGCGCCGAGTTCTCGGAGGAGTACGTCGCCCGGCTGCGCGGCCGCGGCATCCGCGCGCTCGGCTTCGCCACCCGCATCGTGCACGACGAGGTGCCCGCCGCTCTCGTCACGGCGTGCGAGCGTCAGGGCCTGCCGCTGCTGGAGGTGGCGGACCTGACTCCGTTCATGGGGATCATCCGGTTCGTCGCCGACGTGATCTCGCGGGAGCAGCGTGAGCGGCTGGAGTGGTCGCTCGAGGCGCAGCGGCGGGTCGCCCGCGCGGCGCTGCGGCCGGACGGGCTCGCGGCGATCCTCACCGAGCTGGAGCGGCAGCTGGACTGCTGGGTCGCCCTCTACGACGCCGCCGGGCAGAGGGTGCACCTACCCACCCGGCTCGACGTGCCGGCGGAGGAGGCGGTCGCCGCGGCCGCGAGGCACGCCCTGACCCGCGGCAGCCGAGCGGGACTCCGACTCGACGACGGCGGCGGTGTGACGCTGCAGACGATCGGGCGCCGCGACCACCTGCGCGGGGTGCTCGCCGTGGGCACCGGCACGCCCCTGGACCCGGCGGGCAGCGACCTCGTCGCGAGCGTCATCGCGCTGGCGAGCATCGCGCTGGAGCAGCGGCGCGCGCTGGACTCCTCCCGTCGGCAGCTGCGCTCCGGACTGCTCGAGCTGCTGGCCGCGGGAGCCTTCGACGTCGCCGAGAGCACCGCACGGCGCCTGGGGAGCCCGCTGCCCGCCGAGCCCGTGCGGGTGGTCGTGCTGAGCGCGCCCGTGCACGGCGACTCGCTCCTCGACGAGCTGGAGGTCGTGGCGGAGGAGGACGGCGCGCGCCTGTTCTTCGCCGAGAGGGACGGCTCGCTCGTCACCATCGCCGCCGCCGACGGACTCGAGCCGCTGACCGCCGTGCTGGAGCGGCACGGCGCGAGCGCCGGCGCCTCCGCCCCGATCGGCTGGTCGGACCTGGACCGGGGCCTCGAGGAGGCGCGGCGCGCCGCCGAGCGGACAGGAGACGGGCCGGTGGTCCGGTTCGAGGACGTCGCCGCCGAGGGGATGATCGGGCTCCTCGCCGCCGCCGGAGCAGCACCGCTCGCCCGCCGGATGCTCGCACCGCTGCTGACCCCCGAGGGAGCCGTGCTGCTCGAGAGCGCCCGCGTCTGGCTCCGCCGCAACGGCGCCTGGGAGCCCGCCGCCCGCGACCTCGGCGTGCACCGCCACACCCTCCGCAACCGCATCACCGCCGTCGAGCGCGCCCTCGGCCTCGACCTCGACGACGTCTCCGCCCGCACCGAGCTCTGGACGGCGCTGCGGCTGCACTCATAGCCTCTCTCCTCCTTCGTCGTCGATCGGCCGCGGTCGGCCGGGGAGAGTGGTCGCGCTGGGAAGAGCGGGTCGCGTACCGCGCACGACGATCCGCTCACACGCGGATCGCCGGTTGCGCGGTGCTCAAGAGCCTCTCTCCTCCTGCGTCGTCGATCGGCCGCGGTCGGCCTCAGGAGGTGGGGACGCTGGGAAGAGCGGGTCGCGTACCGCGCACGACGATCCGCTCACACGCGGATCGCCGGTTGCGCGGTGCTCAAGAGCCTCTCTCCTCCTGCGTCGTCGATCGGCCGCGGTCGACCGGGGAGGGTGGTCGCGCTGGGAAGAGCGGGTCGCGTACGGCGGCTGCGGGCGATCGACGACGCCAGGAGGAGAGAGCCTCACAAGCGCCGCGGAGCGCAACCGGTGATCCGCGTCCCAGCGGATCGACGTGCGCGGAACGCACGACGCTCTGCAATACCCGACCACCCTCCCGAGCCGACTGCGGGCGATCGACGACGAAGGAGGAGAGAGCCTAGGAATGCTGCGGGAACCCGAGGTTGATGCCGCCGTGGGAGGGGTCGAGCCAGCGGCTGGTGATGGCCTTCTGCTGGGTGAAGAAGCGGACGCCTTCGGCTCCGTGGGCCTTGGTGTCGCCGAAGAGGGACGCTTTCCAGCCGCCGAAGGAGAACGTGGCGACGGGGACGGGGATGGGGACGTTGATGCCGATCATGCCGACCTCGACCTCGTTCTGGAAGCGGCGGGCCGCTCCTCCGTCGTTGGTGAAGATGGCCGTGCCGTTGCCGAACGCGCCGTTGTTGATGAGTGCGACGCCCTCCTCGTAGGAGGCGACGCGGACGATGGAGAGCACCGGTCCGAAGATCTCCTCCGTGTAGGCGCGGGAGGTGGTGGGGACCTTGTCGAGCAGGGTCGGGCCGAGCCAGAACCCGTTCGCGTCGCCGTCCACCTCGATCCCGCGCCCGTCGATGACGACCTCCGCGCCGTCCTCCTCCGCGATCGCGATGTAGGAGGCGACCTTGTCACGGTGCGCCTCGGTGATGAGCGGGCCCATGTCGCAGCCGCGGCGTCCGTCGCCGATGCGCAGGGTCGCGGCCCGCTCCTGGATCCTGGTGATGAGCTCGTCGGCGACGGGCTCCACCGCGACGACGACCGAGATCGCCATGCACCGCTCGCCCGCCGAGCCGAAGCCGGCGTTGATGGCGGAGTCGGCGACGAGGTCCAGGTCCGCGTCGGGGAGCACCAGCATGTGGTTCTTCGCGCCGCCCAGCGCCTGCACCCGCTTGCCGTGCTTCGTGCCCGTCTCGTAGACGTACTGCGCGATCGGTGTGGAGCCGACGAAGGAGATCGAGCGGACGTCGGGGTGCTCGAGCAGCCCGTCGACGGCCTGCTTGTCGCCGTTCAGGACGGTGTAGACGCCGTCGGGGAGGCCGGCCTCCTTCCAGAGGGCGCCGAGCCAGATCGCCGGGGACGGGTCCTTCTCGGAGGGCTTCACCACGACGGTGTTGCCGGCTGCGATGGCGATGGGGAAGAACCACATCGGCACCATCGCCGGGAAGTTGAAGGGGGAGATGATCCCGACCACGCCCAGCGGCTGCTTGGTCGAGTAGACGTCGACGCCGGTGGAGACCTGCTCCGAGTATTCGCCCTTGAGGTGGTGCGCGAGCCCCGTCGCGAACTCCACGACCTCCTGCCCGCGGGTGATCTCGCCCAGCGCGTCCGAGACGACCTTGCCGTGCTCCGACGTGATCAGCTCGGCGAGCTCCTGCTTCTTCGCCTCGAGGAGCTCGCGGAAGCGGAAGACGATCTGCTGCCGCTTCGCGAGCGACGTGTCGCGCCAGGCGGGGAAGGCGGCCTTCGCGGAGGCGACGGCCGCGTCCACCTCGGCGGAGTCGGCGAGCGCGACCTCCTTGGTCGCGACTCCCAGCGCCGGGTCGTAGACGGGAGCGGTGCGGCCGGACGAGGAGGCCGAGGGAGCCCCGTCGATCCAGTGGCCGACGACGGACAGGGCGGTGGCGGGCTCGGCGATGCTCATGGCGACGACTGTAGGGGCGTGACCACGGCCGCGGGGGTGCCGATCCGTCCAGCGGTGGAGGGGTGGTCTGGACGGATCGGCGCGCTCAGTCGGTGGGACGGGAGGCGTCGGCGTCGGGCGAGGGGGTGGCCGCGTCGGGGCTCGAGGCGGCGGGGTCGGCCGCGCTCGGATCCGCAGCGCCGGGATCCGCAGCGCCGAGGTCGGCGGCGCCGGCGTCGGCGGCATCCTGCTCGGCTGTACCGGTCTCCTCACCGTTCACCTCGGCAGCGGACGCTTCAGCCGCAGTCTCCGCCGCACCCGCCGGGTCGAACCGCGCCAGCGCGGCCGTGATGTTGTCGTGCCCGCCGCGCTCGTTCGCCCAGGCGACCAGCGCCTCCGCGAGCGTGACCGGATCGGCGCCCACCCGCTCCTGCGCCTCGCGCAGCACGCGCGCGAGGTCCTCGGCGGCGGACGCGTAGTTCCACAGCCCGTCGGAGCAGACCAGAACCCAGCCCGGCTCGGTCAGCTCCTCGGAGGCGACCCGCGGCTCCTCGTCGTGCGCGTCGGCGCCGAGCCAGCGGGTGATGGCGTGAGCGTCGGGCGCCGTCTCGGCCTGCTCCCGCGGCACTCCCGAGGCGATCTGCTCCTGCGCCCACGAATCGTCGACCGTGAGCTGCCGCGGCTCGCCCCCGTCCGGTAGCCAGTAGCTGCGGCTGTCGCCCACGTTGCCCGTGACGAGCAGTGCGCCGTCCAGCACCGCCGCGGTGAAGGTGCACGAGGGCGGATTCGACCGCTTCTCGGGCACGGCCGCGTCGATCGCTCCGGAGGCGCGCGCGGTGGCCATCTGCAGCAGCGCGCGCCAGCGGTCCGCTCCCGCGCTCTCCCCGCCGACCTCGGCCTGCAGCGCGCTGAGTGCCGCACGGGCCGCGGCGAGCGACGCCTTGTCGGAGTCGGGGGTCGAGGAGACCCCGTCGCAGACCACGAGCAGCGCCGTCCTCAGAGAGCCGTCGGCGCCAATGACCGCCCCGAGCGCCATCGCGTCCTCGTTGGCCGGGTGCCGGAGCCCGCGGTCGCAGACGCCGCCGACCAGCGGGTGCGGCGCTTCGGCCCAGTGCTCGCGCTCGGTCGGAGCGGGGCGTCCGCACTGCTCGCAGTAGCCGTCCTCGGCGACCGCTCCCCCGCAGTAGACGCAGGCGGCGGATCCTCCGACGGCGACGGGCGGAGCGGAGGGGGTGGCCGCGACGATCAGCGGCGTCCCGCAGGCCTCGCAGAACGCGTCGCCCGTCGTGACCGGCTCGCCGCAGTTCGGGCAGGGAGTCGACAGCGCGCCGCTCATGTCAGCGTCCAGCGTCGGACCTCGTTGGCCCGGTCGACGAGGCGCAGGCGCTCGTCGCGCTCGCGAGTGGAGGCGGCGAGCGCGCGGTAGGAGGCCTCGAGGCCGTCGCGGATGGCGGCCTCGTTCGCCTCGACTCCGCCGAGGGTCGCTCCCTCGGCCGGGCCGTCGCGCCGCACCAGCTCGAGGGCGGAGGCGAGGACCTGGGTCGTGAGCTCGAGGCGGGTCCGCTGGTCGATCGACACGGAGTCGACGCTCGCGAGCGCGGCCGAGAGCGCGGGCAGCCCGCGGCCCGACTCCGCCAGCAGCTCCGCCCGGCGGCGGCGCGCGTCGGAGTAGGAGGAGCGCGTGGGCGCGACGATGTCGAGCGCGTCGAGCGCCCCGTCGAGGTCGGAGCGCAGCTGCCGCACCCGTGCGAGACCGAAGGCGGCGGGTGCCGTGTAGTTCGCGTCGGCGCGGGCGCAGATCACGTAGAGGGACTCGGCGACCTCGGGCTCACCGCTCGCCTCGCACGCCGCGGCGAGCGCGAGCTTCGGGGCGAGCTCGCCGGGGACCTGCCCGTAGACGGTGTTGAAGGAGGCGCGGGCCCCGATGTCGTCGCCGCGCGCGAGCTGCGCGAGACCGCTCATCCAGACCGCCCGCCACTCCCACGGGTCCTCCGTGAGGATCTCGCCCGTCGCGCGGGCCGCCTCCTCCCAGCGCTGCGCCTCGATCGCCGCCCGGGCGCGGGCGAGCCGCACCTCGACCGTCACGGTGGGTGCGAGCGCGAGAGCGCGCAGGCGCACGATCGGGTCGGCGACGTTCACGCCCGCGAGCCACGACCGGGCGGGATCGGACTCGTCGCGGCGGAGCGCCGGCAGCGCGTCCCACGGCGGGACGCGGTCGACCACGTCGGCCACGGGCGCCTCGAACAGGGCCGACTCCGTCGAGTGCAGCGCGGGGTGTCCGGGACCGCGGTCGGTCGCGACGACCTCGCGCAGCACCCCGAGCAGCTGGCCGCGCATCTCGTCCACCGTGGCGAAGCGGTCCTGCGGGTCGGGAGCGCACGCCTTCGCGATCAGGCGGTAGAAGGAGTCGTAGCGCTGGAACAGCGGCGTCTCCGACACCGGCGGCAGCGAGGCGACGAAGGTCGTCTGGTTGCCGCGGAAGTCGAGCACCAGCGAGGCCAGCGTGCGGCCGATCGTGTAGACGTCGGAGGCGACCGAGGGACCGAGGTCGGCGACCTCCGGAGCCTGGTAGCCGACGGTGCCGTAGATGGCGGAGTCCTCGTCGTCGATCCGGCGCACTCCGCCGAGGTCGATCAGCTTGACCTGGTCGCCCACCTGGATCATGTTGTCCGGCTTGAAGTCGCAGTAGAGCAGGCCGTGGTCGTGCAGGTAGGCGAAGGCGGGCATGACCTCGAGCACGAAGGCGAGCGCCTGGTCCACCGGCAGCGGATCCGCGGCGCCGCCGTTGGCGTCCAGCCGCTCCTTCAGGATCTGCTTGAGGCTCGGCCCGCCGACGTACTCCATCACGATGTAGCCGGCGCCGTCGTGCAGGACGAAGTTGTAGATCTCGACGATCAGCGGGTGCTCGACCTCGGCCAGGAACCGGCGCTCGGTGACGGCCGCCGCGTACGCGTCGGGGTCGCCGGAGTTGAGCAGGCCCTTGAGCACCACCCAGCGCCCCGAGACGTTCCGGTCGCGCGCGAGGTAGATCCAGCCGAGGCCGCCGTAGGCCAGGCAGCCGACGACCTCGTACTGGCCGCCGACCACGTCGCCCTTCACCAGCTGCGGGGTGAACGAGAACGGCGTGCGGCAGTTGGGGCAGAACCCCTCGGTGCGGCCGGGCCGACCGTCGCGCCCGCGGCCGACGGCGGTGCCGCAGTGCGAGCAGAAGCGCTTGCGCTCGGGGAGGACCGCCTCGGTCATCAGAGCGGCCATCGGGTCGGCGGCCGGGCGGGACGGGACGGTGGTGAGCCCGGCGCCGAGCCTCGGGCCGCGCAGTCGGGTCGAGGTGGTGCCGACGCGGCGGGTGACCTTCGAGCCGGTCTGCGCCGTGCGGGCGGAGCCGAGGGCGGCGGTGGCGAGGCGGGCGGAGGAGGTGCGCGTGCTGCGCGCGGTGGCCGACTCCTCCGCGGGGCCGGGTGCCGTGGCGCCGGGGGTGCCCTCGACGAAGCCGGTGCCGAAGGCGGCGGAGGCGGTGGCGGGCGTGGAGGCCGGAGCGGCGCGGCGCGCGGTCGGCGCGGAGGCGGCGGCGCCCTCCTCGGGCGGGAGGCCGCAGACGTTGCAGTAGCCGTCCTCGATCGTCCCGGTGCAGCCGGGAGTCGCGGTGCAGGGGGCGCCGTTCATGGGGTGGCCTTCCGGTGGTGCGCGGGGTCGGGGTGCGGGAGGTCGCGGGTGACGACGTCGTACTGCTCGACCAGGTGACGGGCGAGCGGGACGGAGCAGGGCACCGCGTCGAGGGCGGCGCGCACCTCCTCCTCGGCCGCGACGCCGACGGCGGTGGCAGCGCGGCCGTTGCCCTCGGCCCGCTCCCGCAGCGCCCGGAGGCGGAAGCCCAGGGCGGCCCGTTCGCGCAGCGGCGAGGTGTAGGCGGCCTCGACCGCGTCGAACGCGCGGCCGACGGCGGTGAGCCGGGCGAGGTGCGCGTCGAGCGCCTCGCGGTCGGACGGAGGATCGCCCAGCCGGGAGACGTCGGGCACGGCCAGCCGCGGCGGGTCGGCGATCTCGCGGCGGCAGCGGGCCACGAGCTCGCGCAGCGGCGCCTCGCGGTGCTCGGCCGCCTCCGCCAGCTCGCGCGCCCGACGGCGGTCGCGCTCGAGTCCGCGCCGCTCGGACGCGGCGATGATCAGGTCGCGCTCGAGCCGGGCGGAGTCGCTCTCGAGCTGGCCGAGCGGCCCCGACACGTCGGCTCCCCGGCCCGCCCGCTCGGCGAGCGCGTCGAGGCGGGACCGCAGCACGGCGACCCGCTCCGCCCGCTCGCGGTCGACCGTGCCGCTCCCGTCGCGGGTGAGGTCGCGGCAGCGCTCGATCTCGGCGCGCACCCCCACGATCCGTCCGGCGACGTCGGTGCCGCTGGGGTCGAGCTCGAGCCGGGAGCGCAGCTGGCCGACGACCGCGTCGCAGAGGCGCACCGCCTCCACCAGCGAGACCGCGCCGCTCCCGGAGGCGTCGAGACGGCCCCAGATCAGCTGCGACATCCGCTCGCGCGCCACGACGTCGACGCGGCCGGAGTCCCAGACCGCCTCGAGCTCGGCGAGGCGCCGGGTGACGGACTCGCGGAGCGACTGGGCGAGCACCACGTCGGCCGTGTAGTTCTCGGCCTGCGGCGACGCCAGCGCAGCGGCGTCCAGCCGCGAGAGCTCTCGCGTGGTCCGCTGGAGCCAGCGGGTGAGAGCGGCGAGGTACTCGAAGAGCTCGCGCTGCGGCGCGGCCTCCCCCAGCCGGCCCGGAGCGACGGGGGTCCCCTCCGCGAGACCGGTGCTCATCGGCCGTACACCGGGGCCGGCGGCGAGGCCTCGCCGAGGACCCCGAGCCAGCGATCGTAGATGCTCTGCCAGCGGCCGTCGCTGCGGATGCTCTCGAGCGAGGCGTTGACGAAGCGCACGAAGTCGGGGTCGTCGGCGGGCAGGCCGAGGCCGTAGGGCTCCGAGCTCAGGGCGTCGCCGACGACCTTCGCGTACGGATCCTGCGCCACGAAGCCCGCGAGGATCGTGTCGTCGCCCGCGATGGCGTCGACCTCGCCGGCCTGGAAGAGGGCGAGGCACTGCGAGTGCGTGGCGGCCTCGACGGCCTCGACCTCCGGGTAGTCGTTCTGCAGGCGGCTGAGCGTCGTGGTGCCGCTGGGCGCGCAGACCCTCTCGCCGCCGAGGTCGCCGATGCCCGTGATCGGGACGCCGTCGGGGTCGTCGGAGACGAGCACCTTGAGGCCGGCGTCGTAGTACTCGGACGAGAAGGCGATCGAGCTCCAGCGATCGCAGGTCATCGTGAGGGTGCGGGCCACCATGTCGACCTGCGGGGCGCCGTCGCCGCCGGTGAGCGCGGGGAGGCGCTGAGCGGAGGTGATCACGACGTAGTCGATGGAGTCGCTGCCGAGGATCGCCCGGGCGACCTCGCGGGCGATGTCGACGTCGAAGCCCTCGATCGCCCCCGTGATCGGGTTGCGGGCGCTCATCAGGAGGGTGTCGGCCGAGACGCCGACGCGCAGGGTCCCGCGCCCGCGGATCTCCGCGAGCCTGGTGCTGTCGGTCACGCCGGTCGGCGCGTAGGAGGTGACCGCCGAGGGCGAGCAGTCCGCCGCGGCAGGAGCGGCGGGAGCGGACGCGCTCGCCGTCGGAGTCGGGGTCGCCGCGGCGAGGGGCGTGCCGAGGTCGTCCGCCCCCGTCGTGCAGCCGGTGAGGGCGAGAGCCGCGGCGGTGGCCAGGGCGAGGGCGGCGGCGCGCAGGCGGTTCATCGGTACTCCTCCAGTCGCTGGGCGATGCCGCGCCAGGCGAACACGGCTCCGGCGAGACCGGCCGCCAGCAGGATCCACGAGACGAGGGTCGCGAACTCCGCGCCTCGGTCGAGCGTGGTGGCGGCGGCCAGTGCCTTCTCCTGCACCACGTCGCGGGCGTCGTCGGAGAAGGTGGTGAAGAGGTCGTTCGGCGTGCCGTTCCCGGTGATCGTGGCGACGCGGACGGCCTGGTCCCAGTTCCCGGCGTCGTCCGCCTGCCGGATCTCCTCGTGGAACGACTGCCACTGCCCGAACTCGTCGACGAGCCGTGTCCTCGCCAGCTCGTCCTGCAGGTCGCCCGACAGCTTCTCCCGGGCGGAGTCGACTGCCTGGGTGTAGCGCTCCTCGAGGGCGGCGCCGGAGCCGCGCTTGATCAGCGTGAAGCTCTCGAGCGACTTGGCGTCGCTCGCGGCGATGAGCGCGTTCGACACGGTGAGCGCCTCGCGGTAGGACTCGACCCGCGCCGTCCCCGCGTCCGCCGCGACCGATCCGTAGGCGAGCGCCCCGCCGACGCCGACGACCAGCAGGAGGGCGGTCCCCGTGGCGAGCGGGCGGTTGAGGTAGCGGTGCGTACGGCGGGCGAGCCAGAGCTGCGCCGCCAGGAGGAGGACCAGCATCACGAGCGAGCCGATCATGAGCAGGACACTCCAGCGGACGGCGTCGTAGGCGGCCGCGACCCGGTCGGCACCGGAGTCGACGAGTCCGTCGAGGTCCTCGAGGATGCCGCCGTCTCCCGAGAGGGCCGTCGACGCCTGGTCGAGATACGCCGAGGCGACGGGGAAGCCCTGCCGGTTGTTGGCCCGCGCCTGCTCGATCAGCCCGCTGTAGGTCGTGATGCTGCTGGCGACCCGGGCGAGGGCCCGGGTGTCCGCCGAGTCGGCCGCCGAGAGCCCGGCGATCGCGGAGGCGGCGCCGGTGAGGCTCGAGACGTACGACGCCCGCAGCTCGGTCGGCTCCAGTCCGCCGACGAGGAAGGTGTTGGCCGCGATCGCGTTGGCGTCCACCAGCAGCGTGCGGACGTTCTGCACGCCGAGCAGCTGCGCCGACTGCTCCCGGGCCGTGGTCGCGGCGCGCGCCTGCATCGCTCCTGCCTGCTGCGCGAACACGCCGAACAGCACGGCCGCCAGCGCCGTCAGGGCGAGCAGGAGGCGCAGGGTGGCCGGAGTGGTCGCGGTCGCGCGGGCCAGCAGCGACGGCTTCCGCTGCGCCGGCCGGTTGGCGACCTGGACGAGGGGCGGCTCGGGGATCCTCTGCGCGGGCGGCGCGGCGGGTGCGGTGCTCAACGGCTCTCCTCCTCGGGGTCGTCGGTGACGGGGACGGCCGTGCCGCTCGGGGCGGCGTCCGCCTGCCCGATTTCCTCCTCAGAGCCCGCGACCGAGCCCTCGTCGTCCTCGCCGTCCCCGTCCGGGCTGCTCGAGGCTTCGGGACTCTCCACCACGTCCTCGGGGAGCAGGATGCGCAGCTCGTCGAGCGTCGGCTCCTCCACGTCGCGGAGCCGCCAGGCGTGCCGGGCGATCGCCGCGTCGAGGACGTTGCGGACCCAGCGCCCGTTGCCGAACGCCTCCGTGCGCTGCTGCGCCGAGGCGAGGCCCGCGAACGCGGCGAGCGCCTCCTCCGTCGGCTCGAAGTCCGCGGAGGCGGCGAGGCGGCCGAAGATCGCCGAGAGCTCGTCGTCGGAGTAGTCGGCGAAGTCGATCGTGGTCGAGAAGCGGCTGGCGAGTCCCGGGTTCGTGTCGAGGAAGCCCTGCATCGGCCCGGAGTAGCCGGCGACGATCACGACGAGGTCGCCGCGGTGGTCCTCCATGTCCTTCACGAGGGTGGTGACCGCCTCCGCGCCGTACTGGTCGAGCGCGAGCGCGTAGGCCTCGTCGATGAAGAGGACGCCGCCGCGCGCGGAGGCGATCACCTCCGCGGTCTTCGTCGCGGTCTGCCCGAGGTAGCCGGCCACCAGCTCCGATCGGTCGACCTCGACGAGCACGCCCTTCGAGAGGATGCCGAGCGAGCGGTAGATCCGCGAAACCAGCCGCGCCACCGTCGTCTTGCCCGTGCCGGGGTTCCCCGTGAAGACGAGGTGGCGGGTGAGCGTGGGCGTGCTGAGTCCGGCGGCCTGGCGCAGGGTGTCGATCCGGAGCAGCTGCGTCTGCCGCTTGATCTCGCTCTTCACCCGGTCGAGGCCGATCAGCGCGTCGAGCTCGGCGAGCAGGTCGTCGATGGACTCCGGCGGGTCGAGCGGCTCCGACTCGGAGGCGGGCTCCGCGGCGGGAGCGGCGGCGGGCGCCGGCTCGTCCTGCGGACCGTCGTGCTCGGTCCGGCGGAGGCGCTCGAGGATCTCGTCGACCCCGGGCACGCCGGCGGGCAGACCGGTCGGCAGGTCGGCGCTCGCGGCACCGTCCGGCGTCCGGCCGGTCGTGTGCGGTACTCCTCCGCTCGTCGTCGGAGCGGCGCCCCGGGCGCCCGGGACGGCGGAGAGCTGGGCCGCGGCGGTCGCGGAGGCGGAGGCGATGCCGCCGATGCCCGGGTCGCCGAGAGCGCTGGCCGCCGAGACGACCTCGGTCAGAGCGCGAGCGTAGGCGGAGGCGTGGTGCGAGCCCGCGCCGACCAGGGCGGCCAGCTGATCGGTCGGCCCCGACCGCCAGCGCCGGCCGCTCGAGGCGGCGGTGAAGAACGCCTCCAGACCTCCGGTCGCGCCGGTCGCGGCGAGCCAGTCCTGCCCGGCGCCGCGGATCGACTCGGCGACGGCGGCGGCCAGCCGCGCACCCTCGTCGCGGACCGCCGCGGCGTCGAGGCCGGCGGCCGTCCCCGCGAGCACGAGGGCGTCCAGCGCCGGGGCGAGCGCGGTCACGAGGCGCTCGGCGGGGTCAGCGAGCCGGATCCGGACGGCGCTCCCGGCTGCGGAGGCGCGTCGAGACCGCTCGGGGAGAGCGAGGACTCCGTGAACTTCTCGGCCAGGAACTGCCCGTGCGCGATCAGCGCCGAGGCGTCCTGCCGCGAGACGGCGTCCGAGATGCGGTCGAGCGTGCCTCCGAGGAGGTCGAGCTGGTCGCAGAGGATCATCAGCGAGGTCTTCCCCCTGTGCACGGCGCGGCGGTCGGCGAAGTCCCTCGGCAGGCGGAGGTAGCCCTCCACCGCCTCGGGGAGGTAGCTGGTCGCGGTCGCGACGACGGTGTGGCCCTGACGGCTCATCCCGCCGAGGCGGTCGAGACGGGGCACCATCTCGCGGACCGTCTCGTCGATCCGCTGGATGCGCGCCGCGACGAAGCCGGGCACTCGGCCCTCCGTCCGCGTGCCGACCCGGTCGAGCGCCGCGAGGATGTCCTCGCTCGTCGGGACGCTCGGCAGAGCGGGCGCGGTCTCCTCCGGCGCCGCGGGGGCACCCGTGAACAGTCGGGAGAACCAGCCCATCGGCTAGCGGCCGAGATCGAGCGAGGACGTCGCGTCGATGTCCGAGTTGCTGCGGCGGGCCCGCTCGACGTACTCGCCGGCCTTCGCCGTCTCGGTCTGCAGGACTCCGACGGTCTGGGCCATGCTGTCGAGCGCCTTGATCTTGAAGTCCGAGATCGAGTCCATCGTCTGGTAGATGTTCGCGAACGCGGCCTGCAGCTGCGGCAGCCCGACCGTGGCCGAGGCGGCCTGCGACTGGATCGAGGCGGACTGGTCGGCGAGCATGCGCGAGGTGGCCTCGATCATGTTGGACGTCGTGGTGTTCAGCGCCGTGATCTGATCGAGCACGAGGCGCTGGTTGGCGAGCGCCTGCGCGACGATGACCGCCGTCCGCAGCGCCGAGACGGTCGTGGTCGTCGCGCGGTCGACGCCCTTGATCAGCTCGACGTTGTTCTTGATGACGACGTCGATCGCGAGGTAGCCCTGGATCGACACGGCCAGCTGGGTCAGCAGGTCCTGGTGCTTCTGGCGCGCGTAGAAGAGGACGTCCTCGCGCAGCGCCTTCGCCCGCTCCGGATCGGTCGCGTCGAGCTCGGCGATCTTCGCCGAGAGCTTCACGTCGAGCCGCTCGGCGACGTAGATGTACTCGTTGAGACGGGTCATCGTCTCCCAGAGGTTCTGCTTCTCGAGATTCAGGGCCGCGTTGTCCTTCCGCAGCTCGTCCTGCCCGTCGTACAGGGCCTGGATGATTGCGTTCAGGTGCGACTGGGCGCTCTCGTAGCGGCGGAAGTAGTCGGTGATCTTGTTGCCGAACGGGATGAAGCCCAGGATCTTCTTCTGCAGGTTGTCCTCGGACGGGTCCAGATCCTCCACCGTGCGGCGCAGCTCGAGCAGCGTCTTGCCGATGGTCGACCCCTCGGAGAGCCCGCCCTCCTGGAGGGCGCGCACCGGCGTGCTCAGCAGCCGGTTCGACGAGTCGGCGGCCGAGCGGATGTCGGCGTCGCCCATCGTGCGGATGTCGTTGGCCCGCGTCGCGAACTCGGGGCTGCGGGACTCCGTCGCCAGGAGCGTGTCGAGGTAGCCGTCGACCTTCGCCTCGAGGCCGGGCAGGGCGGCTTCCGGGACCTTCGGCGCGATCGACGGCGCCGAGGTGGTCGGCACCGCTGCCACCGGCTCCGGAGGCGTGAGCGAGAGGGCGTTCTGGACGGGCGGCTGCAGGGCCTCGGTCATCGGGATCCTCACCGTTCCTGGCGCTCGGCGCCGACTGGGATGAACGTCCGCCCAGCATATCCCGGGCCCTCCCGCGGGATCCCCGCGAGCCGCCTCGTCCGAGGACTCGACGCGATCGGGCGGCTGTGGAGGAGCATCCGCCGCCGGTCAGACCACCTTCGGGCGCCTCCGCAGCGTCGCCACCGCGACTCCGGCCAGGGCGAGCGCGCCTCCGAGCAGCGCGGCGAGCGGCGGGGTCTCGCCCAGGACGAGCCAGGACAGCAGCACGACCACCGCGGGCACCGCGTAGGTGGACGCCGCGGTACGACCCGCGCTGGAGCGCGCGAGGACGTACCCCCACGTCGTGAAGGCGACGGCCGTCGGGAAGATCCCGAGGTAGACCACGGCCAGGATCGAGGAGAGCGGAGCGGCGGCGAGCGCCTCGACGAGCTCCGGTGCGAAGGGCAGGCACGCGACCGTGCCGGCGAGGCAGCCGAGCCAGGTCATCGTCGGCGCGTCGATCCGGCCTAGCAGGCGCTTCTGGAGGGTCGCCGCGCTGCCGTAGACGACGGCGGCGACCAGGCCGAGGGCGACGCCGATCACGTCGAACTGCCCGGTGGAGGTGGAGAACGCGATCACCGCGACGCCGGTCAGCGCCACGAGCATCCCGGCGAGGAGACGGCGGGGGAACCCCTCCCCCAGCAGCAGCCCGGCGAGCACGGCGGTGATCATCGGCGCGATGTTCACCAGCAGCGCCGCCGTCCCCGCGTCGACATGCCGCTCCGCAGCGTTCAACGCCAGGTTGTAGACCCCGAACCAGGCGACCCCCCAGCCCAGCACGAGCAGGAGGAGGCGCCCGCGCGGGACCGCCGTGCGCGGATCCGGAGCCGCCTCCGAGCGGCGCCTCCGGGCGGTGAGGACGACGCGCACCACCGTGAGCGCGAGCGACCCCACCACGATGCGGCCGAGGGTCAGCGCGCCCGGGCCGAAGTCCTCCGTCGTGGCGCGGATGCCGACGAAGGCCGACGCCCAGAGCAGGACGGTGACCGCGATCGCGCCCCACAGCAGGAGGGCGTCCCTCGTGGAGGGCGGGGCGGAGGAGGAGACGTCGGTCATGAGGCCATCGTGGCGCCGCCGGGGATTCAGCACCAGTTCCGTTCACTGTCGGATCGTTCAGCCGGACTGTACGGTCGTCTCATGCTCGACGTGCACCGGCTCCGCATCCTCCGCTCCGTCGTCGCCTCCGGCTCGATCGCGGGAGCCGCCTCCGGCCTCGGCTACACGCCGTCCGCCGTCAGCCAGCACCTCTCCGCTCTGCAGCGCGAGACCGGACTGACCCTGCTGGAGCGGGTGGGCCGCGGCGTCCGCCCGACCCCAGCCGGACGCGCCCTCGCCGCCCAGGCGGACCGCGTCCTCGAGCGCCTCGCCGAAGCGGAGGCCGTGGTGGACGAGCTGCGCGAAGGCCGCTCCGGCCGCCTCTCGGTGACGTACTTCGCCTCCGTCGGCAGCGCCTGGATGCCGGAGGTCGCCCGCCGGCTGACCGCCGCGTTCCCCGGCCTCGCCCTCGATCTGCGCCTGGGAGAGGAGCTCGACGACGACCTCGGCGCGCGCCCCGACGTGCAGCTCCTCGTCGCCTCCTCCGAGCCGACCGCCCCCGGATTCACGGCGCACCACCTCCTCGACGACCCCTACCTCGTCGTCCTGCCCGACGGTCATCCGCTCGCCTCCCGGAGCGAGATCGACCTCGCCGAGCTCGCGAACGAGCGCTGGGTCGACAACGACCTGCCCACCGGCTGGTGCCGCCGGAACGTCGTGGAGGCCTGCGCCGCCGCCGGGTTCGCGCCGCCCTTCCACGTCCAGGCGAACGACCACATCACCGCCGCCGCGTTCGTCGCCGCGGGCATGGGAGTGACGGTCCTGCCGGAGCTCGCGGCCCACCGCCTGCCGGACGGCGTCCGCGCCGTGCCCGTCGTCCGTCCCCGGCCCGTCCGCTCCCTCGAGGCCGTCGTGCGCAACTCCGCCGCCTCCTCCGCACCGGTGGCCCTGGTGCTGGAGACACTGAAGGCCCTCGTCGCGCGCCGCTGAGCGCGCCTGCACGGGCGAGCTCGCAGCACATCGGAGCACGATGGGCGCGTGAGCTCCGTCGAACCCGTCACCCGTTCCGCGCCCGCGCTCGGCGGACCGCGCATCCTGAAGCAGCGCTGGACCGAGGCGACGTTCCTGCACTGGCGGGTCGACCCCGCCCTGGTGGCGCCCCACCTCCCGGCCGGGACGAGGCCCGACGAGCACGACGGCTCCTCCTGGGTGGGCCTGATCCCGTTCCGGCTCTCGCGGACGGCCTTCCTCGGCGGCCCGCGGGTGCCCTGGCTCGGCACCTTCCCCGAGGTGAACGTCCGGCTCTACTCCGTCGACGGGCAGGGACGACGCGGAGTCGTGTTCGTCTCGCTCGACGCCTCCCACCTCCTTCCCGCGCTCACCGCGCAGGCGGTGTTCGGGCTCCCCTACCGCTGGGCCCGGATGAGCATCGAGCACCGCCACGGCGCGGTGATCTACGACACGATCCGGCACTCGGACTCGGCCGCCCGCTCCCGGATCGTCGTCCGCCCGGGCGACCCGCTCGGCGAGGACCCGCTCGCCTCGTTCCTCACTGCACGCTGGGCCTACCACGAGCGCCACCTGGGCTCCACCTGGTACGGCCGCAACCTGCACCGGCCGTGGCCGCTGCGCCGCGCGGAGCTGCTGGCGCTCGACGACGGGCTGCTCGACGCCGCGGGCTTCCCCGGGCTGGCGACGCGCGCGCCGGACTCGGTGCTGTACTCGGCCGGAGTGGAGACCGTGTTCACGGTGCCGCGGAAGGTGTGAGGGGGGCGGGAACGCTCCTCCACATGCGGCTCTTCGCGATGCTGTCCGATGGAACGGCGGTCCCGAGGTCCACGACGAGACTTCGTCCGCTGAGATCAGGGCATGAAGGAATCGGCGACAGTAGACGACTCACTCACGGAGGCGCTCGCGCTCGCCAGCTCACGGCACGCCGAGCGCTCTGCCGTCGAAGCATCCCGGTACCGGGCGATCGAGGAGGTACGCCGCCTCGCGATGGCGGCACCGGCGGCGCTCGTCGGCGAGCACGTCCAGGTGCAGGTGGATCGGGCGGAGGCGGCGCACCGGGCGCTGATCGCGGAGCTCGCGACGGGACTCCGGGTCTCGGAGTCGCACGCCTCTGCACTGGTCGACGAGGCGCGCCTGCTGGTGAACGACCTCCCGGCGACGTTGCGCGCACTCGCGGACGGAGCGCTCTCCCCCGAGCATGCGCGACTCGTGGTGCGAGGAGCAATCGACGTCCCGGCTGAGGCCCGTGGGCGCTTCGACGAGGAGGCCGCGACGATCGCGGTCGCCTGCACGCCGCCCCAGCTGCGACGCGCCCTCCGGTCGCTCCGGGAACGGCTGCACCCGCAGACGCTCAGCGAACGTCATCGGGACTGCGCCCGTCGTCGCGCGCTCTGGGTGGAGGGCCTCGACGACGGGATGGCGATCCTGCACCTCTACACCGCAGCTCCCGATGTGCTCGGCGCGATGGACAGGATCGACCGGGCCGCCCGCTCCCTCGCGGATCTGCCGGACGAGGAGCGGACGCTGGGCCAGCTCCGCGCGGACATCGCCGCTGCGCTGCTGATCGACGGGGAGACATCGGCCGAGGGAGACGGCACGTCGATGCCTGCGGGAGTGCGCGCCGAAGTCGCGGTGACCGTGCCTGCACTGACCCTCCTCGGGCGCTCCGACCAGCCCGCCGTCCTCGACGGATACGGACCCGTCGATCCGGAGACCGCGCGGCGTCTCGCAGCAGGTGCTCCCTCGTTCACGCGGCTGCTCACCCATCCGGAGAGCGGAGCGGTCCTCTCCGTCGGACGCGACTCCTACCGAGTGCCGGCGGACCTGCGTCGCCACCTCCAGCACCGCGACGGGACCTGCCGGTTCCCGGGATGCACCCGCAGCACGCGCCGCGCGGACGTCGACCACACGAACGACTGGCAGCACGGAGGCACCACGTCGGCCGACAACCTCGCGCACCTCTGCCGACACCACCACCGGCTCCGCCACACCACGGGGTGGACGCACCGGCAGGAGCCGGACGGCACGCTGCGCTGGACGAGCCCGACGGGACGGCAGCATGTCACCCGGCCCGGGGAGCCAGGGAACGGGACGGAGGGCGGACACGATCCGACCGGGACCGGCGGGCCGTGACAAGGGGCAGGTCGGGTGGCGTGGACCGGCAGGTCAAGGGGCGGGCCCGCTTCGGCGCGCCCGCGTAGCGTGGACGGCACGGGCCGATCGGCGCGGAAGCGACAAGAGGGGCAGCGACATGGCAGGAACGAAGGCCAGGAAAGACGCGACGACGGGGACCTCGGCGGTGCTCTTCGACATCGACGGGACCCTCGCCGACACGAACTTCCTCCACGTCGAGGCGTGGTCGCGCGCCTTCTGGCAGGCCGACCTCGTCGTCCCCGCCTGGCGCATCCAACGAGCGATCGGCGCAGACTCGTCGGAGCTGCTCGACATGCTCCTCGAGGACGACGTGAAGGAGGAGCAGCGCGCACTGGTGAAGTCGCTGCACACCAAGAACTACGCCGAGACGACAGCACGCATCGTTCCACTCCCGGGAGCTCGCGAGCTCATCGCGACGCTCGTCGGTCGAGGCGTCCACGTCGTCCTCGCCACCTCGGCACCGCAGAACGAGCTGGACGTGCTTCTCGACGTCCTCGACTTCGGCGGCTCCGTCCACGCTGTCACC
Organism: Rathayibacter sp. RFBD1; assembly: GCF_002932915.1. Lineage (NCBI taxonomy): Bacteria > Bacillati > Actinomycetota > Actinomycetes > Micrococcales > Microbacteriaceae > Rathayibacter > Rathayibacter sp. RFBD1. Next base: position 22,737 of record NZ_PSWQ01000015.1, on the reverse strand, counting down.
AGCGGCGCAGACGTCTCGACCGCCAAGCCAGCACCCGACCTGATCTCGATCGCGCTCGACCGCGCGGGCGTCTCCGTCGACCGCGCCGTCATGGTCGGCGACGCGACCTGGGACGTCCTGGCCGCCGAGCGCGCGGGCCTGGCAACGGTCGGAGTCCTCTCCGGCGGTACCTCGGAGCACGAACTCCGCGAGGCTGGGGCCGTCGCCGTCTACGAGGACGCGGCGGCCGTCCTGACCGGTCTCGGTGAAGGGCCCCTCGCGAGCCTCCTGAACTGACCGACCGCCACCCCAGGAGGCTCACGAGCCTCAGTCGCGGGGTCGCCGTCGCAGCACGAGGAGCGTCACTCCGATGGCGGCGGCGACCGCGGCGAGAGCGCCGCCGATCCACAGGACGTCCCCGAGGAGTGCGGGGTCCGATCCGGACGTCGCCTGCGCTTCGTCGGCTGACTCGGCCTGTCCTCCTGAGACCGCGACGGTGCCGTTGCAGTCCGGGACCGAGTCCGACCCGTCGGCGAGCGCGGTCCCGTCGGACGGCGCCCAGTCGAACGCGTACTGGCCCGACACGGGGTGCCCGTCGGTGGACACGACCTGCCAGGTCACCTCGTACTCCCCCGCCGCGCCGAGCTCGAGCGGCATCGACGCTTCCGGCCCGACGACGCTGACGCAGCCGTCGCCGTAGTAGAGCCCGTCCGGCCCGACGACGCGCAGAGCCGCCGCCGTTCCGTCTGTCCCGAGGACGAGCAGGTCGTCGTTCGTCGTCAGCACCAGCGTTCCCGGCTGCTCCGTCACGGTCGAGTCCGCAGCGGGAGTCGTCGAGACGAGGTAGTTGTGCGCGCTCGCGGGCGCCGCCACCGCGATCGAACCGAGCAGCCCGATCGCGGTAGCGGCGACGAGGGCCTTCCGACGGGTCACGCCGACGCCCGGGGTCCGCGGCGGCGGGAGGCGAGCCCGACGGCCACGCCGACCGCGCCGACGACGAGCCCGCCGACTCCGAGGATGCGGGCGAGCACGTCGTCGCCGCTCGTGGCCGTCGTCGCCGAGGCGGTGGTCGCGACCGCGTCGTCACCGTCGCCGTCGTCGTCGTGTCCGCCCCCGTGGCCGGAACCCGCTTCCGCCGCGGTCACCGCGACGGTGGGAGCGGGCAGCTCGGGCTCGTCCTGGCCGTCGACGGTCGGCTGGTCCCAGGCGGTGCTGCCGGTCTCGCACGTCTGCAGCACGGGGAACTCCAGCGTGGAGCCCGCCGCGTCCTCGGGGAGCTGCAGCTGGAGGGCGACGGTGTCGCGGTAGCCGTCGGCGAGGGGCGTCTTCGCCGTGTAGACCACGTCCGAGACCCGCTTGGTCGCGGTGTTCCCGTGGGAGTCGGTGACCGGGTCGGCGATCGCGACCTCGTTCTTCACGACGTCCCAGTTCGGGTTGATCGTCGGGCTGACCGAGTTGATGCCGTCGGGCATCGTGATCGTGAGTCCCGTCGTCGGCGAGCCCTCGCAGCCGTGGGCCAGCGAGAACGTCACCACCGTGTACGAGCCGGCGGCGGTGCTGCTCGCCGCCGCGGTCACGTGGGCGCTGGCCGCCGTGGGCGCGGCGACAGCGAGCGCGATCGATCCGGCGGCGACGAGTGCGCCGCTGCCGACGAGGCGGAGCCGCGAGAAGGAAGAAGAAGAAGAACGGGTCATGACGGTCGTGTCCTCGGGGGAGATCCGGCGCGGGGCCGGGAGTTCTGGACGCAGCGCGGGTTCGCGGTGCGTGCGGGGCGCCGACCGGAGCCGCTCCCGCACGGGAGGGGCGTCAGGCGGCGCGGAGGACCCGCAGCGGCGGCCCGCGGTGCCGGAGGATCGAAAGGACCGCGTCGAGGGATCGAGTCGCCCGCGGCTCGTGGGTACCCGTCATCGAGACGCCGGGGACCGACGGGAGCGCGACCGCGGACGCGCGGGCGACGATCCGTACGACGACGCGCTGGAGGCCTGCTCCCAGCGTCCAGAAGAGGCGCTCGCCGTACCGGAACGCCGCGATCGTGAAGGCAGCCGCAGCGAGGTGGGCGACGAGCATCAGCGGAGCGTGGGCCGCGTGTCCGCCTCCGCCGGCGATCAGCTCGATGGTCGACCCGTCGTGGAAGTGCGCGCCGGTGCCCGTCGTCCCGACCACGCTCACCTCCCCACCGCTGCCCGTGATGAGGAAGAGGCCGTGGTACGCGATCTGGCTGAGGAGCACGGAGAGCGTCAGCCGGGGAAGGGACGGACGGCGCCCCGAGAGGAGGACGCAGACGACGACGGCGAACGCCGCGGCGAGGGCGAGCACGGCAGGAGCGGGGGTCTCGGCGCCCGCGAGCGTGTGGGAGGCGGCGGCCGTGGCGGTCGCGGCGAGAGCGGCGGCGACGCCGCGAGCCACTCGTGCACCTCGGGTCTGCACTCGCCCGTCCTCTCGTCGTCGCGTCGACGCGTGCGCGCGACGTCTCCAGGGTAATCGACGCGGCGGAGCAGCTCCCCGCCGTCCCGGTTCCCTGCCGTTACGAAGCCGTTACCTAGATCACCGAAAGAAATCCAAACCCCCGCAGGGAGGGCTCCGAACACATGTCAACGGCCGCGAAACGGTCCACACAGAACAGGTCCTCCGCATCACGTGGGGGCCGTCTCACGAAGGAGTAATCCCATGCGATCCACCAAGCGTTCCGCCCTCGCCGCATTCGCCCTGCTGGGCACCGCCGCCCTCGGCCTCACCGCCTGCTCGAGCGGAAGCGGCTCGACCACCGCCGCCAGCGACGCGGCGACCGAGATGTCGACCCCGATGGCCACCTCGTCGGCTTCCGCCTCCTCGACCCCCATGGCGACCATGGACCCGGCCGCGAACCTCGTCGGTCCCGGCTGTGCCGCCTACGCCGAGCAGGTCCCGGACGGCGCCGGCTCGGTCGAGGGCATGTCGCTCGACCCCGTCGCGACCGCCGCGTCGAACAACCCGCTGCTCACCACCCTGACCGCTGCGGTCTCCGGTGGCCTCAACCCCGACGTCAACCTCGTCGACACGCTGAACAGCGGCGAGTTCACCGTCTTCGCCCCGGTCGACGACGCGTTCGCCAAGCTCGACGCCGCGACCGTCGACTCCCTCAAGACCCCCGAGGGCGCCGCCACGCTGTCCTCGATCCTGACCTACCACGTCGTCCCCGGCCAGATCGCCCCTGACGCGATCGCCGGCGACCACGCCACCGTCCAGGGTGGCAACCTCACCGTCACCGGTTCCGGCGACGACCTGAAGGTCAACGACGCGTCCGTCATCTGCGGTGGCGTCCAGACCGCCAACGCGACCGTCTACCTCATCGACACCGTGCTGACCCCCCCGGCCAGCTAATTCCCCTCACCGGCTCCGGCCGGTGAACACGCCGAAGGGCGGGCACCTCGCGGTGTCCGCCCTTCGGCGTTCGTGCGTGCAGAAGCCCTCCGCGAAGCCGGGCACTGCAGAGTCGTCCAGCACAGAGCCGTCCAGCACAGAGTCGCGCAACGCAGCGCCGCCCCACGGGAAGCCGCACAACGCGGAGCCCTGCGCAGTGCGGAGTCGGAGGGTCACCACGACCCGGCACTCGCCGTCACGCCGCACCACAGCACCCACCACGAAAGACGACGAGGCGCGGACCCCGATGCAGGGGGTCCGCGCCTCGTCGTCGTGCGGTCGGCGGCTACTCGGCCGGGGCGCTGATCTCGCGCAGGACGCGGTCGCCGGGGCGGGCCTCGATCATCTCGGCCTCGATCTCGGCCCGGTCGAGCAGCTCCTCCATGCGGCGGCGGCGGTTGCGCGTGATGAGCGTCACGACCGTGCCCGTCTTGCCCGCGCGGCCGGTGCGGCCGGAGCGGTGGAGGTACGTCTTGTACTCGTCGGGAGCGTCGGCCTGGATCACCAGGTCGATGTCGTCGACGTGGATGCCGCGCGCGGCCACGTCGGTCGCGACCAGCACGTCCACGCGTCCACTGGTGAGCAGTGCGAGGTTGCGGGTGCGGCGCGACTGGTTGAGGTCGCCGTGGAGGCTCGTCGCGGGGATGTCCGCGTGGTCGAGCTGCTCCGCGAGCTGCTCCGCGAACGCGCGGGTCCGGGCGAAGATCAGCGTCTTGCCCTGGCGGGCGGCGAGCTGCTCGATGATCTCGGCCTTGTCGCGGTGCTCGATCAGGAGCACGCGGTGGTCGATGGTCGAGGACGCCTGATCCTCGCCGGCGACCTCGTGGACGCTCGGCTCGACCAGGAACTCGTCGACGAGCGTCGCGACGCCCTTGTCGAGCGTGGCCGAGAACAGCAGCCGCTGGCCGCCGTCGGCGGTCTGGCGGAGGATGCGCTGCACGGGCTCGAGGAAGCCGAGGTCGCACATGTGGTCGGCCTCGTCGAGGACCGTGATGGTGATGTTCGAGAGGTCGAGGCGGCCCTGCTCGACGAGGTCCTCGAGGCGGCCCGGCGTCGCGATGACGATGTCGACTCCGCGCTGGAGGGCTCCGACCTGCTTGTACTGGGGGACGCCGCCGTAGATGGTCGTCGTGAACAGGCCGACGGAGCGGGCGATCGGCTGGATCGTCCGGTCGATCTGCATGGCGAGCTCGCGGGTCGGCGCGAGGATGAGCGCCCGCGGAGCGCGGCCCGGCTTGCGGCCCTTCGCTCCGTTGTTCTCCATCAGCCGCTCGACGACGGGGGCGCCGAAGGCGATGGTCTTGCCGGAGCCGGTCTTGCCGCGTCCGAGGACGTCCTTGCCGGCGAGCACCTCGGGGATGGTCGCGGCCTGGATCGGGAACGGCGCGGCCGCTCCGAGCTCGGTCAGCATCCGGACGATGTTCCCGCCCAGGCCGAGGTCGCCGAAGGTGACGCCCTCGACGTCGACGGCGAGAGTGGCCGTCGCCTCGAGGCGCTCGAGCACGACGTCGTCGGCCTGGTGCGGCGCACGGGCGTCGCGGCTGGGGTAGAAGTCCGAGCCGGAGTCGCGGCGCGAGGGCCGGGAGTCGCGGTCGAACGAGCGGGTCGGGCGGTCGCCGCGGTCGTGGCCGCGCGAGGGACGCGCATCCCGGTCGAAGGAGCGGGCCGGGCGGTCGCTGCGGTCGAACGAGCGGGCGGGACGCTCGGTGCGGTCGTAGCCGCGCGAGGGGCGCTCGTCGCGGTCGCCGGTGCGGACCGGACGGTCATCGCGTCCGTAGGAGCGGGCCGGACGATCGTCGCGGTCGTTCGAGCGGGCCGGACGCGCGTCACGGTCGAAGGAACGGGCCGGGCGGTCGCTCCGGTCGAAGGAACGCGCAGGACGGTCATCGCGCCCGTAGGAACGGGCCGGACGATCGTCGCGATCGTTCGAGCGGGCCGGACGCGCGTCACGGTCGAAGGAACGGGCCGGGCGGTCGCTCCGGTCGAAGGAACGCGCAGGACGCTCATCGCGCCCGTAGGAACGCGCCGGACGGTCGTCGCGGTCGTTCGAGCGGGCCGGACGCGCGTCACGGTCGAAGGAACGGGCCGGACGGTCACTGCGATCGAAGGATCGCGCCGGACGCTCGTCGCGATCGTTCGAGCGGGCCGGGCGTGCGTCGCGGTCGTACCCGCGGGCCGGACGCTCGTCACGGTCGTTCGAGCGGGCCGGACGCGCGTCGCGGTCGTAGCCGCGCGAGGGCCGCTCGTCGCGGTCGTTCCCGCGGGCGGGCCGATCGGCGCGCTCGGTGGCCCGCTCGGCGCGCTCGTCGGCGTTCCAGCGCGCCTTCTTGGGGGCGTTCTCGTCGACGGCGCGGAAGCCGCGGTGGCCCTCGCTGCGCGAGCCCGGCTTGGCGCCGGGGAAGCGCGAGCGGCCGCCGAGCTGGGACTTGCCGCTCGAGGCGCCGAAGCGGTTGGGCTCGAAGTTCTTGGCCGGACGTCCGCCGGCGGGCTTCTTGTTCTTGGGCATGGCAGTTCTTCCTGGGTTCAGGTCGTGCGCGAGGAGGCGACGCCGGAGGAGCCCCGTCGTGAGGGGCGTCCGTGCGCTGGACTGCTGCGGGGCAGCAGGGGGAGAACCCGGGCGAGTCATTGACCGGGGCCGATTCACACATGTGATTCGTCTCACGACGACTGTCGGAGACTCGGCCCACTTGACTAACAAACCCATCCGCACGAGAACGCACGGTGTCAAGAGCCGACCGAGTGAGTCTACACGCGGCCCCGGAGCCTGGCTAGGGCGGGGAGACGTGCGGCCAGGAGCCGCTCAGGTCGCGAGCCGCGAAGCCCGGGAGTCGCGCACCTCCGCAACCGGTCCCCCGCGGAATCGCCCCGCATACAGCCCCGCGGCCCCGAGCCGCAGCACGATCGACGCGCGCCCGCGCGCAACGACCACCCGTCCGCTACTGCGACGCCCGCCGAGCGCGGTACGCGGCCACGTTCGCGCGATTGCCGCAGTTGCCCGTGTCGCAGTAGCGCTTCGAGCGGTTGCGGGAGAAGTCCACGAGCACCGCCTCGCAGTCCTCCGCCGCGCAGACGCGGATCCGCTCGCGCTCGTCGCCGCGGATCACGTCGACGAACGCCATGGCGGCCTCGACCAGGATGCGGGTGGCGAGCGGGCTCTCGTCGCGCGTCGCGTGGAGGTGCCAGCCGTAGGGTCCGTGCCGGACCAGCTGCGGGAGCGCGCGGCCGGAGTCGAGCATCCCGTTGACGACGGGGACGAGGTCCTCCTCGGCGCGCGTGAGCCAGAGGGTGCGGAGGGAGGAGCGGATCGCCCGCACGGCCTCCAGCTCCTCGGCCGATCCGTCGCGGCTGCCCGTGTAGCGGTTCTCGAGGAGGAAGTCGTCCAGCTGCTCGATCGTCGCCATCTCGTCCTCGCCGGACGGCGACAGCTCGGGGAGCGTGTTGACGAGGGTGGCGGTGGAGGTGAGCGACGCCTCGACGTCATAGGCGAACACCATGTTGACTCCTGACAGTGCGGCTCAGTAGTGTGCGATCAGCTCGCTGTCACGAGTGTAATCCTTTTGACTCCTGAAGGAGCCGGCCATGACCGCCGAGAGCACTGCTGCCGTCACCCTCCCCGCCGCGAGCGCGCCCGCGCCTGCACGGCGCCTCGGCTCCGGCCTCGTCGCGGCGCTGGCCGCGTCGGCGGCGTTCGGTCTGGGCGGGCCGTTCGTGAAGCCGCTCCTCGAGGCGGGCTGGACGCCGGCGTCCGCGGTCCTCTGGCGCGCGGGCGGCGCCGCACTGATCCTCGCGATCCCGGCGGTCCTGTCCCTCCGCGGCCGCTGGCCCGTGCTCCGCCGCAACCTCGGCACGATCGCCCTCTACGGAGTCTTCGCCGTGATCGCCGCGCAGCTCTGCTTCTACAGCGCGATCGAGCACATGTCGGTCGGCGTCGCCCTGCTGATCGAGTACCTCGCGCCGGTGTTCCTCGTCCTCTTCGCCTGGGCGCGCACGCGCCGGCACCCCGGCCGCTTCACCCTCGCCGGCTCCGCGCTCGCGCTCGGCGGCCTGGTGCTCGTGCTCGACCTGTCCGGCGAGTCGACCCCCGAGCTGGTCGGCATCGCCTGGGCGCTGACCGCCTCGCTCGGCCTGTGCGTCTACTACGTCATCGCCGGCCGGGTGGATCCGGAGCTGCCGCCGATCGCGCTCACGGCGGGGGCGATGACGGTCGGCGCCGCGATCCTGCTGGCACTCGGGGCGCTCGGCGTCACACCGCTGCGCGCGACCTTCGGAGAGGTGGTGTTCGTCGGAGCGGAGGTCAGCTGGCTCCTCCCCGCGGGCGTGATCCTCGGCATGTCGACGGTGCTGGCGTATCTGCTCGGGATCGAGGGCGGACGCCGTCTCGGCACGCGGATCGCCTCCTTCGTCGGCCTGACGGAGGTGCTGTTCTCGATCGCGGCCGCGTGGCTGATCCTCGGCGAGCTGCCCGCGCCGATCCAGTTCGGCGGCGGCGCGCTGATCCTCGCGGGGGTCGTCCTGGTCCGTCTGCAGCGCGAGCCCGGCACCCCCTGATCGCGGGGGTGCCGCATCCGGGGCGCCGGGCACCCCGTACGCTGATCGCACTCATGCGCGAGCCCACCCGATCCCCGCGACGCGTCGCCGCGGTCCTGGCCGCCCTCGCACTCCTCCTCTCGGGCTGCGCGAGCACCACTCCCGTCTCGGAGCCGGTGGCGCAGGCGCTCGGAGCGGCACCTGCACCCGACTGGACCGGCGTGAGCGTGACGGCCGACGTCGTCTACGACGCGAGCACCGGGCAGAGCGTCGACGTCTGCTCCTCCCCTGCCCCGTCGGCGGAGCCGCGGCCCGCCGTCCTCGTCGTGCACGGCGGCAGCTGGGCCCGTGGAGGCAAGGCCGACGCGAACTGGCGCCCGATCTGCCAGTGGCTCGGATCGGAGGGGTTCGTCGCCGTCTCGGTCGACTACCGCCTCGCGCCCGCCGCCGTGTTCCCCGCGCAGCTCGACGACGTGACGGCCGCCCTCGACTGGCTGCTCGAGCCGGAGCAGACCGCGCGCTTCGGCATCGATCCGGAGCAGGTGGCGGCCTTCGGCGGCTCGGCCGGCGGCAACCTCGCTGCTCTGCTCGGCACGCTGCCGGCGACCTCGTCGCGCCTGGCCGCCGTGGTCGACCTGAGCGGCCCCTCCGATCTCAGCGCCGCCGGCCTCGCCGACGACGACCCGGTGGTCGGAGTCGCGGCCGCCGTGCGCAGCTACCTCGACTGCGCGGACCTCGCCTCCTGCCCGGCCGCGACCGCCGCCTCGCCCCTCGCGCAGGTGGACGGCTCCGAGCCGCCGTTCCTCATCGCGCACGCGGCGCACGAACGGGTCGCGCTCAGCCAGTCGACCCGCTTCGCCGAGGCGCTGCGCGGAGCGGGCTCGAGCGTCGACCTCCTCGTCCTCCCCGGCTCGCTGCACTCGATCGCACTCCTCGACGACGCTCTGCGTGCTCGGGTCGTCGAGTTCCTCCGCGCCCACCTGGGCTCGTGAGCGGAGTCGTCGTCCGCCTCGAGGACGCAGCCGCAGCGGAGGGCCTCCTCGCCGCGGTCCCACCCCCGCACGCCCGCGTCCTGGTCGCCCGGATCGACGGGGCGGCGGCCGGCGTGCTGGTGCTCGCTCCCGGCCCGGACGACTTCGCCGAGGTGCTGGAGCTCGTGGTCGCCTCCGTCCACCGGCGCACGGGAGTCGCCCGACGGCTCGTCGCGGCGGCGGAGTCGTGGGCGCGGGTGCAGCGGATCCGCACGCTGCGCCTGGCCGCCGCGCCGGAGCTCGCCCCAGCGGCCGGGGCGCTCGGCTTCACGGCGATCGACGGCTTCGGAGCCCACGTCGGCGACGACGCGGTGCTCTGCTTCGCGCGTCCGGTCTGAGCAGCGCCCGCTCCGAGACGAGCCTGGTCCGAGGAGCCCGGCCCGAGGGCCCGTCCGGTCGGAGGCCGACACGGCAGGACGCCCGCTCCGATCCGAGTGCCGCTCCCAGGAGGAGGCCCCGCCCTCGTCCGGCGCGCCCCCCCGCCGTCAGTCGATCGAGCAGCCCGGCTCGTCCGACAGCGCCCGCTGGATCCGGGCGCGGTGCTCGTCCGACATCGGCGGCAGCGCGTCGGGCGCGAACCAGCCGACCTCGGTCGACTCGTCGTCCGCGACGTGGGCCTCCCCCGAGATCCAGCGGCAGCGCACCACGTGGTCGAGGTACTGCGAGCGGTCCCCGTTGGGGTACTGCATCGGCGGGAGGGTGTGCACCTGCACGAGGCGCTCGACCTCGATCTCGACGCCCGCCTCCTCCTGCGCCTCGCGGCGGGCGGTGCCGGCGACGGTCTCGCCCGGGTCGATGATCCCGGTGACGGCCGTCCAGGCTCCGGTGTCGGCGCGCCGGACGAGCAGGACCTCGAGCGCCGGCTCCTCGCGGAGGATCACCGCGGTCACGCCGGTGAGCCAGAGCAGCTCGGTCCCGATCCGCTCGCGCAGTCGCAGCACGAAGTCGGGAGTCGCCATCAGTGCTCTTCGGGTCGGAAGTCGAACGCGACGATGCCGGCCGTGTCGACGAATGGCCCGACGAACTCCTTGAACGCGTCGTGCGCCGGATCCCAGTGCGCGGGGTCCTCGACGGCCGGCCGGCCCAGGTAGTAGTGCAGGTCGCCCTCGGAGGAGAAGGTCAGCAGGAACGCGCGGTCGAAGCCCTCGCCCGCGCCCTCGATGCTCAGCTGCGGCCCCGTCTCGATCGACTCGATGTAGGGCCGTCCGTCGCGGACGCACTCGTCGGCCAGGGCGAGGAAGCGGCGGGTGACCTCGTCCGCCTCGGCGACCAGCGCTGTCGGGCGGAAGCGGATCAGCACGAGGTGCCGGAGCGTGCCCGGGCGGAAGTCGCGGGCGACGAAGCGCTCCGGACCGATCTCGTCGAGGACCGCGGTGGCGCGCTCCGGGCCGCTGCGCCAGCGCGAGCCGACCGTCTCGGCCGCATCCCTGATGTCCGTCATGCCGACGCCTTCCCGGCGCGGGCGGCACGCCGCCGCTCACGATACCCCTCGACCAGGTTGTAGACGACGGGCAGGACCACGAGGGTCAGCACCGTCGAGGACACCAGGCCGCCGATCACGACGATCGCCAGCGGCTGCGAGATGAAGCCGCCGTGGCCCGTGATCCCCAGCGCCATCGGCAGCAGGGCGAAGATCGTCGCGAGGGCGGTCATCAGGATGGGCCGGAGCCGCCGCTCGGTGCCGTGCAGCAACGCCTCCCGCACCGGCATCCCGCGGTCGCGGTACTGGTTCACCAGGTCCACGAGCACGATCGCGTTCGTGACGACGATGCCGATCAGCATCAGCACTCCGATCAGGGACGGCACGCCCAGCGGCACGCCGGTGATCACCTGCAGGAGGATCGCGCCGGTCGCCGCGAACGGCACCGACACGAGCAGGAGCAGCGGCTGCAGGAGCGAGCGGAACGTCGCCACCATCACGACGTAGACGATCAGGATCGCGACCAGCAGCGCGATGCCCAGCTGCGAGAACGCGTCGGCCTGGTCGGCGGTCACTCCGCCGAGGGAGGCGTCGACACCGGCCGGAAGCGCCGTCGCGTCGATCGCGTTCTGCACGGCGACGTTGGCCGAGGCGAGGTCGTCGCCCTCGGGGGTGACGGTGATGGTCGCGGTGCGCTGCCCGCGCTCGGTGGTGATGCTCGCCGGACCGTCCGTCTGCTCGACCGCCGCAAGGGTGGAGAGCGCGACGGCGCCGGTGAGGGTCGGCACCTCGAGGTTCCGCAGCTCGTCCACGGTGGCCGGCGGCTGCCCGTCGGCCAGGTAGATCGAGAGGGTGCGATCGTCGATCACGACGCTGCCGACCTGGCTGGGCTGGAGCGCCTGGCTGACGATCGTGCCCACGGCGACCTCGCTGAGACCCGCCCGGGCCGCGGCGTCGCGGTCGACCCGCACCGCGATGTAGGGCAGCGAGGAGGAGAGGTTGCTCTCGGCCTGGCTGATCCCGTCGGTCCCGCGCAGGGCCTCGAGGAGCTGGTCGCTCGCGCTCTGGAGGTCGCTCTGCGAGGCGGTCGAGAGGTCGACCTCGATGTCCGAGGAGGCGCCGAAGCCGGAGGAGGCGGCGACGCTGATGTCCTCGGCTGAGGCGACGCCCGCCAGCGCGTCGCGGACGTCCGCCTGCACGGCCTCCTGGTCGGCCGATTCGTCGGTGGTGACGGAGTAGCGGATCGAGGTGCCGCCGCCGCCTCCCCCGCCGAACGCGCTCTGCAGGCCGCCGGAGGAGCCGACGGTGAGCTGGACGGTCTCGACGCCGTCGACGCCGAGGATCGCCGTGCTCGCCTGCTGCGCCGTCGCGTCCTGCGCGTCGAGGCTCTGGCCGACGGGGACCGTCTGGGTGACGGTGAAGGTGTCCTGCCCGCTGGAGCCGAGGAAGTTCGTCTTCATCAGCGGGTACAGCGCACCGGTCCCGACGAGCACGAGCAGCGCGAGGAGGACGGTGACGACCGAGTGCTTCAGCGTCCAGTGGATGATCGGGCCGTACACCGACTGCAGCCCGCGCGCCCGCCGGGGAGCGGCGTGGGCGCCGTGGTGCGGGACCTCCTCGACCGGCGCAGCGGTGTCGGCCGGGACGGCCGAGGCGGGTGCCCCTCCGGCCGCCGCGCGCTCCTCCGCGAGCGCCGCCTGCGCGGCCTGGCGCACCGCCGGCCGCTTCGAGGGGCGGAGGAACCAGTAGGCGAGCACCGGCACGATCGTCAGCGCCACCACGAGGGAGGCGAGCAGGGCGATCGACACGGTCAGCGCGAAGGGCCGGAACAGCTCGCCCGTGGTGCCGCCGACGAACGAGATCGGCAGGAACACCGCGACCGTGGTGATCGTGGAGGCGGTGATCGCGCCGGCGACCTCGCGGACGGCGACCGCGATGGTCCGGGCCCGGTCCTCGCCCGCGTCGAGGTGCCGCTTGATGTTCTCGATCACGACGATGGAGTCGTCGACCACACGCCCGATCGCGATGGTGAGCGCGCCGAGGGTCAGGATGTTGAGGGTGTAGCCGGCCGTCTGCAGGCCGATGAAGGTGATCAGCACCGAGGTCGGGATCGAGATGGCCGTGACCAGGGTCGAGCGCACCGACAGCAGGAACAGCAGGATCACCAGCACGGCGAAGACGAGGCCGAGCGCCCCCTCCTGCGCGAGCGACGCGATCGACTCCTGGATGTAGGGCGCCTGGTCGAAGACCGGGGTGAAGGCGGCGTTGTCGCCGATCGACTCCTCGAGGTCCGGGAGCAGCGCGGCCACGCCGGTCGACACATCGACGGTGTTCGCGGCCGGGAGCTTCGTGATCGAGAGGGTCAGGGCGGGCTGGCCGTTGACGCGCGAGATCGAGGTGACGGGGGCGTCGGTGACGGCGACGGTCGCGACGGAGCCGAGGGTGGTGACCGTCGGCTCCGCGGTCACGGCCGCGCCTCCCGCCGCCGCTCCGGCGTCGGAGCCGCCGGCGGAAGCCCCGGCACCCGCGGAGGCACCCGCGCCCGCTGACGTACCGGCGCCGCCCGCACCCGCGGAGGCACCTGCGGACGGCAGCAGGGGCAGCGCCGCGATCGCGTCGGTCGAGTCGAGCTTGACGCCCGACTGCACCGAGAAGGTCGAGCCGTCCTGGGTGATCTGTCCGCCCGCGACGAGCACGCCGTTCTGCTGCAGGGCCGAGCGGATGTCGCCGGTCGAGAGGCCGGCCGCGGCGAGCGCCGCGTCGTCCGGGGTGATCGTGACGCGCTGGGCGGTCTCGCCGACGAGCGCCGCCTCGCGCACGCCCTCGACCTTCTCCAGGTCCGGGATGACCGTGGTGCGCAGGCGCTCGGCCAGCGCGTCCGCGTCGCCGTCGCTCGACACGGCGAGCTGCAGCACCGGCAGGTCGTCGAGGGAGCCGGTGACCACCTGCGGGTCGACGCCGTCCGGGAGCGTGCTCTTGATCCGGTTGATCGCCTGCAGGATCTTCTGCTCGGCGGTGGCGAGGTCGGTGCCGTAGGTGAAGGACGCCGAGATGAGGGAGGAGTCCGTGGAGGACGTCGCGCTGGTCGTCTCGAGCCCCGGCACCCCCTGGACGGCGGTCTCGATCGGCGTCGAGACGTCGTCGTTGACCACCTCCGGAGCGGCGCCCGGGTAGGACGTGACGACGGCGAGCTGCGGGAAGGAGATCGACGGCGCGAGCTCCTGCTTGAGCCCGGTCAGGGCGACTCCGCCGAAGACGGCGATGACGACGGTGACGAGCGCGATGAGCGCCCGGTTCTTCATGCTGAGGACCGCGAGGAGATGCACCCTCCGAGTCTTCCATCAGCCGACTGAGTGTTGGGAGGGACGCGGCGTTCCGGGGCGCGCGACGGGGCGACCCGCGCCACCGGCCGGCCCGGACGCCCTCAGCCCAGGCGGACCTCCGCCGTCGACGACCCGACAGGGAGGCTCACTGCAGCGCCCGCCCCCGCGCTCGAGAGCGCGAAGTCCCCGGCGAAGGCCCGGACGCCGACGCGCCCCTCGGCGTCTGTCCGGAGCACCGTCGGCTCGAGCCACCAGTCCCCGCGGATCCGCGAGCGCAGCGCCTCGTAGGCCGGCTTCGGGCTCCCGTCGCGGCGGAGGAACCCGCCCGGCGCTCCGAGCCAGGCTCCGGCGTCGTCGAAGCCCCAGTAGGTGATCGCCTCGACCGCCGGATGCGCGACCAGCGTCTCGTAGTGCCGCACCATCTCGTCCGCCTGCCGCGCCTCCCCCTCCGGAGTGGTCGGCCAGTCCTCGACCACGTGGTCGTTGAGGTCCTCGATCTCGGCGGGCATCAGCTCGCCCGAGACGAGGGTGGTCTCGGTCCAGTGCAGCGGCAGGCCGAAGCGCGCGAACCTGTCGCAGATCGCCGTGATCTGCTCCTCCCCGCGGAACCCCTGGTGCATGTGCGACTGCAGGCCGATCGCGTCGGGCCGGATCCCGGCCTCGAGCACGTCCTCGATCAGCCGCTCGTACTCGGGCCCGAGGTCGAAGTCGTTCAGCACGAGCACCGGTCCGGTGCCGAGGCTGCGCGCCTCCGAGAAGGCCAGCTCGACCATGCCGACGCGTCCCTTCTCGCGGGCGAGGCGGGTGACGGCGTTCGTCACGCCGTCCGGCTCGTTCGCGAAGCGCGGCATGATGACGACCTCGTTGATCGCGTCCCAGGTGTCGATCAGCTCGGCGAAGGCGCCCACCTCCCGGCGGATGCGCGCGCGGAGGAGCTGCTCGGCCTCGTCCAGCGGCAGCGCGTCGAGCCACTCCGGCTTCACGTAGTGCCAGACCAGCGGGTGCCCCTTCAGCCGGACGCCGTCCGCGGCGAGCGCGCGCGCCTCGGCGAGCACCTCCTCCGTCGCGGTGCGGCCGCGCTCCGGCTCGAAGCGGCCCCAGTAGACGGGGAGCGTCGCCGTGTCGAACAGGTCGAGCCAGAGCCGGCGCTCCTCAGCGCGCGCGGGGTCGGTGCTCGGAGGGGTGCAGCCGAAGCCGAAGGCGTGGCGGCGCTGCTCGACCGTCACGTCGGCGTGGGCGAGCGGAGCGCCGTCGGCACCGAGGACGGTGACGAGGGCGTCGGCGAGACGGGGGCTGAAGTCGGTCATGCGGGGCCTCTCAGGCGGGGTGGCGCTCGTCGAGCGCCGTGTACTCGGATCGGGTGAGCGGGAGGACCGCTCCGTGCTTGGTGTCCTCGGGCAGGTCGAACTCCTCCACGAGCTCCCAGCGGCCCGAGGCCGGATCGGTGCTCGTGTAGGCGCGGTAGCCGTAGGGGCGGAGGGCGTACTGGTCGACCCAGAGCGACCAGCGCTCCTCGCGGTGGTGCCGGAAGACCAGCGGCCCCTCGATGCTCGGGCCGAGCTCCTGCCCGATCCCCCGGGCGACGGTGGCGAAGTCGTCCGCGAGGAGGGAGGAGCCGACCTGCTGGAACACCTGCATCGTGTCGGGGGCCTCGTCGTGCTGCTTGGCGAAGCGGTGGACGGCCGTGCGCTCGATCAGCAGCGTCATGTCGATCACTCCGCCGGGCAGCCGCAGGTAGGTCTCGGGCTCGGCGAACGTGCGGAAGTCGCGCGTGCGGGACATCAGGATGCGGCTGTCGCCCGTCTCGCCGGTGGCGGGGTCGCCGTCCTCGGCCAGGCCGGAGGACCAGTGCACGAGGAAGTCGCCCGAGACCGGGTCGTAGACCGACTCCGGCGCCCAGGCCATGCCCGCGCCCTCGGGAGCGACGGCGACCGCGCGCGGCTCGGACCACTCGAGGAGGTCCGGGGAGTCCCAGACCACGAGGTCGCGGCTCCCCCGGTGCCGGTAGAGGTCCCAGTCCGGGCCCTCGGGCCGCCAGACGCGGAGGTCGGTGGCGACGAGGTGGAAGCCCCGCGGCCCGCGGACGATGTGGGGGTCGCGGACGCCGCCCGCGCCGCCGGTCCACTCCAGCACCGGCCCGAGCGCTCGCCAGCGCAGCGGATCGTCGCCCCGGCTGAGCGAGAGGAAGATCTTCTCGCTGTGGCCGGTCCGGTCCTCCACGAAGTGGACCAGCAGGTAGCCGTACCCGTCGCTCATGAGAGAACGATCTCACACGCCCGGCGGGCACTCCACCTCAGACCACGTCGGCGAGGTACCCCGGGTCGGCCGCCGGGTGCCGGGCGACCTGCGCCCACGCCGTCGCGAGCGCCTCCACGGCCCGGTCGGTCGCCTCGGGCGAGTAGCCGATCGGGATGCGGAGGAAGCGCTCGAAGGCGCCGTCGATCCCGAAGCGCGGGCCCGCGGTGATCAGCAGGCCCGCCGTCCGGGCGGCGAGCGCCAGCTGCGAGCTCGCCGGCCGGCCCAGGCCCACCCAGGTGGAGAGGCCGCCCGAGACCCGCGGCACGCTCCACTCCGGGATCGCGCGCGCCAGGGCCGCCTCGAGGTGGTCGCGGCCCGCGCGCAGCTGCGAGCGCCGCAGCTCCAGCACGCCGTCCATCCGGCCGAGCATGTCCGCGACCAGGAGCTGCTCCAGGATCGGCGTGCCGAGGTCGCTCGCCGAGCGCGCCAGCGCCAGCTTGCGGATCACCGCCCGCTCAGCGCGGATCCAGCCGATCCGGATGCCGCCCCACAGCGTCTTGCCGACGGAGCCGATCGAGAGCACCGTCCCCTCGGGCCCGTAGGCGGCGAACGGCAGCGGCGTCATCCGCCGGTCGATGTCGAGCTCGGCCGTCGTCTCGTCGGCGATGATCAGCGTGCCCTGCCGGGCCGCGGCGGCGATCGCCCGCTCCCGCAGCTCGGGGGCCATGGAGCGGCCGGTCGGGTTGTGGAAGTCGGGCATCAGGTAGGCCAGACTCGGGCTCGTGCCGCGCAGCGCAGCGATCAGGCCCTCTCCGTCCCAGCCGTCCGCCCCGTCGACGTTCACCGGCACGAGCCGCGCGCCGGCCAGCCGGAGGGCCTCGTAGGCGTGCGGGTAGGTCGGGGCCTCGATCAGCGCCCGGTCGCCCCTCGCGAGCAGGGTGCGGGCGACGAGCGCGATCGCGTGCTGCGCGCCGATGGTCACCATGATCTGGCCGGGCTCGGTGCGCAGACCCCGCGCGGTGTAGCGCTCGGCGATCGCGCGGCGCAGCACCGGCAGGCCGACCGTGTCGTAGGAGCCGGAGTCGAAGTGCTCGGGGGCCGCCTGCGCCGCGCGGGTGTACGCCTCGGCCAGCTCGGGGACGGCGGGCAGGGCCGCCCTGGTGAAGTCGAGGAAGTCCGGCGCGAGCGAGGGCACCGCGTGCACGGCCGCTCCCGGCAGGCGGGTGACGCTGCCGGAGCCGCGCACGCTGACGAGGTAGCCGCTGTCGCGCAGCTCGCGGTACGCGGCGGCCACGGTCGTGCGGCTGACGCCGAGGCGGGCCGAGAGCTCGCGCTCGGCGGGCAGGCGGCTGCCCGCGGGAATGCGGCCGTCGATCCCGAGGAGGCGGATCCGATCGGCCAGCGCGAGGTAGGCGGGCCGGGTGCCGCGCTGCTCGCGCCAGTCGCCGAGGAGGGTCTGCAGGGCGCGCGCGCCGAAGTGGACATCAGCCATGCGTCCAAGGTAGCCGGATTGGACCGCGCGAAGAAGGCCAATGTCGCGCTGTGATGAGTCCATGACCCTCACCGCTCCCGTTGCCGCCGCCGCTCCCCCAGCGGGCCAGTGGCGCCTCCGACCCGTGCCGCGCCTGCTGGTGGGCCTGATCCTCTACGGATTCGCCGACGCGATGATGATCCGCGCGGCGATCGGCGTGGACCCGTGGACCGTCTTCGCCCAGGGGGTCGCGCACCAGACCGGGCTCGGGATCGGACTGCTCACGAACGTGATCGGCCTGCTCGTCCTGCTGCTGTGGATCCCCCTCCGACAGCGGCCCGGTCTCGGCACCGTGCTGAACGTGCTCGTGGTCGGCACGATGATCGATGTCGGGCTGCGCGTGCTGGCGACGCCGGACGAGTGGTGGGCCCGCGGCCTGCTCTTCGCCGGAGGCCTCGTGCTTCTGGCGGTCGCGAGCGGGATCTACATCGGCGCCCACCTCGGTCCGGGGCCCCGCGACGGACTGATGCTGGGCCTGCACACCCGCACGGGCCTGCCGATCTGGGTGGCGCGCTCGGGCGTCGAGCTCACGGTGCTGCTCATCGGCTGGGCCCTCGGCGGCGACGCCGGCCTCGGCACCCTCCTCTTCGCGGTGCTGATCGGGCCGCTCTGCTCGGTGACCCTGCCTCTGCTCGGGGTGCGGAGGCACTGACCCGCGCACGACGGAGGCCCCGCCTCCCGGACCGGTTCCGGGAGGCGGGGCCTTCGCGATCGGATCGGCTAGCGCTTGGCCGCGATCTCCGCACGCATCCGCGACGCCTCGTCGGAGTCCTGGATCGAGGCGATCCCCTCGGTGATCGAGGTGCCCGACGCGGGGGCCTCGTGCTCGTCCGCTCCGAGCGTGGTCTCGTCGAAGGGCGAGCGCCCGCCGAGGACCTCGCGGACCTGCACCATGTCGATCTGCTTGGTCCAGGTGCCCACGAGAAGGGTGGCGACCGCGTTGCCGGTGAAGTTGGTGACCGCGCGGGCCTCGGACATGAAGCGGTCGATGCCGACGATCACGCCGACGCCGTTGACCAGGTCGGGACGGAAGGACTGGAGGCCGCCGGCCAGCGTGGCCAGGCCCGCTCCGGTGACGCCCGCGGCGCCCTTCGAGGCGATCATCATGAAGAGGAGGAGGCCGATCTGCTCCGGGATCGACATCGGCGCTCCGGTGGCCGAGGCGATGAACAGCGACGCCATCGTGAGGTAGATCGCCGTGCCGTCGAGGTTGAAGGAGTAGCCGGTGGGCACGGTGATGCCGACGACGGGCTTGGAGACGCCGAGGTGCTCCATCTTCGCGATCAGGCGGGGCAGCGCCGCCTCCGAGGAGGAGGTGCCGACGATCAGCAGGTACTCGCGGGCCAGGTACTTCATCAGCGAGAAGATGCTGACGCCGGTCACCAGGCGCAGCAGCAGGCCGAGGACGACGACCACGAAGATCGCGCAGGTGATGTAGAAGCCGATCATCAGGGTGGCGAGAGCGACGACCGCTCCCCAGCCGGTCTTGCCGACGACCGCGGCGATGGCGCCGAACGCGCCGATCGGGGCGACCCAGAGCACCATCGAGAGGATGCGGAAGACCAGGACCTGGAGCTGCTTGATCGCTCCGAGGATCGGCTGGCCCTTGGCGCCCATCTTCTGCAGCGCGAAGCCGACGAGCAGCGCGACGAAGAGGGTCTGCAGGATGCTGCCGTCCACGAGCGAGGAGAACAGCGAGACGGGGATGATCCCGAGGACGAAGTCGCTGGTGCTCTCGGCCTTGAGGTCGCTGGTGTCGTAGGTGGCGCTCGAGATGTCGAGGCCCTCGCCCGGGTGCAGGATGTTGCCGACGACGAGGCCGATCGCCAGGGCGAAGGTCGACATCACGATGAAGTAGCCCAGCGCGAGTCCGCCGACCTTGCCGACCGTGGCGGCCTTCGCGATGGAGCCGATGCCGATGACGATGGTGCAGAAGATGATCGGCGCGATCATCATCTTGATCAGTCCGACGAAGGCCTTGCCGACGGGCTCGAGCGTCGCCGCGAAGGCGGGAGCGACGAGTCCGACCACGACGCCGGCGACCACGGCGATGATGACGGCGATGTAGAGCCAGTGGTTCCGGTCGATGCGCCGCCGGGTCTTCGGAGGGGTGACCGCGGGGATCAGCCGGTCGGACGGCGTCTGAGGCGTCTTCGCCATGGGGGTGTCCTTCTCTTCGTCGAGGTGAGGGGGTAGGACGATGGTGGCCCCGCCTCCGGAGCCCGGCACGGTTGCGTTCATACTGTTCACGGCGGGGCGCCCCGAGCGCTCGCTCACGAGGGAGTGGCATGGTCAGGACGCCGAGCGCACGCGGACCGCGCGGCAGCATCGCCGCGCGCCTGTTCGCCGTGCAGCTGCTGAGCATCCTGCTGATCGCCGCGGCGGCCGTCGCGGTGCTGGCCCTCGACGCCCGGAGCCGGGCGGGCGACGAGGCCGCCCAGCGGAGCCTCGTCGTGGCGCGGACGGTGGCCGACAATCCGTTCGTCCTCGAGTCGACGGCCGGCGCGGATCCCTCCGCGAGCCTGCAGCCGTACGCCGAGGAGGTCATGCGGGACACCGGCGTCGACTTCCTCACGATCATGGCCCCCGACCGCACCCGGTACACCCACCGCGACCGCGACCGGATCGGCCTGCCGTTCCAGGGCACGATCGAGCCCGCGCTGGAGGGGCGGACCTTCACCGAGACGTACACCGGCACGCTCGGGCCCTCCGTCCGCGCCGTCGCACCGATCGAGGACGCCGACGGCGCGGTCGTCGCGCTCGTGTCGGCGGGCGTCACGCTCTCGGCCGTGGACGCCTCCTTCGCCGCCCGCGTGCAGGTCGTCGCGTGGGGCGCGCTCGGTGCGGTCGCGCTCGGCGCGCTCGGCTCGTGGCTCCTCGCCCGCTACCTGCGGCGGGTCACGGGCGGGCGGGGCCCGGAGCAGATGAGCCAGGTCTTCGCCTACTACGAGTCCGTCCTGCACTCGGTGCGGGAGGGGCTGCTGCTGGTCGACGACCGCGGCCGACTGGTGCTCGCCAACGACCACGCGCTGGAGCTGCTCGGGCTCGAGGGCGTGCGGACGCCGGTGCCGGTCGCCGAGCTCGACCTCCCCGTCGCCCTGCGCGAGCTGCTGCAGGACGACGAGCCCGTCTCGGACCGCCTGGTCGTGGCCCGCGAGCGGATCCTCGTGGTGAACGAGCGGCCCGCCGCCTCCCCCGGAGCCCGCCCCCTGGGCACGGTCGTCACGCTCCGGGACCGCACCGAGCTGCAGCGGGTGAGCGGCGAGCTGGAGTCGCTGCGCACCCTCTCGGACGCGCTGCGCTCGCAGACCCACGAGTTCTCGAACCGCCTGCACACCATCGCGTCGCTGATCGAGCTCGGCCGCCCCGACGAGGCGCTCGCGTTCGCCGCCGGCGAGCTGAACCTCAGCCAGCGCCTGGCCGACCGGGTCCTCGGCTCCGTGCAGGAGCCGGTGATCGCCGCCCTGCTGCTGGGCAAGGCCGCACAGGCCCGCGAGCGCGGCGTCGAGCTGCACTTCGAGACGCACCTCGAGCCCGGCACGCAGGGGCTGGAGCCCGGGGACCTCGTGACGGTGCTGGGCAACCTGATCGACAACGCCCTCGACGCGGCCGCCTCGTCCGCTCCGGACCGCGAGCCGTGGGTGGAGGTCTACCTCGGCCTCGCGGAGGGCGAGCTGGTGGTGCAGGTGTCGGACAGCGGCCCCGGAGTCGCGAGCGCCGCCGACGTCTTCGCGCGCGGCTACTCGACGAAGGAGTCGGACGGCTTCGGCCGCGGCATCGGCCTGGCGCTGGTGCAGCAGGTGGTGGAGCGCCTCGGCGGCTCGATCGAGGTCTCGCGCCACGTCGGCGCGGTGTTCACGGTGCAGCTGCCGCTGCCCGCGCGGGTGGCGTCGTGATCCGGGTGCTCGTCGTCGAGGACGAGCCGCTGACCGCGAGCGCCCACGCCGACTACGTTCGACGGGTCGACGGCTTCGAGGTGGCCGCGGTCGCCGGCAGCGGGGCGGAGGCGATCCGGGCCCTGCGCGCGGACCCGGGCATCGCGCTGATCCTGCTCGACATGAACCTGCCGGACATGGGCGGCCTCGACCTCTGCCGGGCCGTCCGGGCGGCGGGCCTGGACGTCGACGTCATCGCGATCACCGCCGTCCGCGACGCCGCGAACGTGCGCGCCTCCGTCGCCGCCGGCATCGTGCAGTACCTGATCAAGCCGTTCGTCTTCAGCGCGTTCGCCGCCAAGCTCGCCAGCTACCGGTCGTACCGCGAGCGGATGCACGGCGCCGACGTCGCCAGCCAGCACGAGGTGGACGGGGCCTTCGCGGCGCTCCGCACCTCCAACGCCCCGGGTCTGGCCAAGGGGCTCTCGGCGCAGACCCTCGAGGCCGTCACCGCGCTGCTGGGCCCCGTCGGCCTCTCGGCGGCCGAGCTCGCCACCCGCCTCGACATCTCGCGGGTGACGGCCCGCCGCTACCTCGAGCACCTCGCCGACTCCGGAGTCGCGGACCGCGCGCCCCGCTACGGCTCCCCCGGCCGCCCGGAGCTGGAGTACCGCCGCCGCTGAGCGCGCGTCAGGCGGCCCGCAGCGCTGCGGCGATCTCCTCCTCGATCAGGTCGTAGTTGATCGCCGCGCCCACGCGCAGCCCGTCGGCGGACGAGGCGACGACCTGCGCCATCGGCTCGACCAGCGAGCCCGCGGCGAAGACCCCGGCGACGCCGGCCCGGCCCATCGGATCGACGGCGAGGTGCCGCGCGACTCCCGACGGGTGGTCGGCGAGCTCGAGGCCGAGCCCCTCGGGGAGCCGCCCCTCGACCCGCGGGCCGACGACGAGCGCGTCGAGCTCGTGCCGCCGACCGTCGATCACCACGCCGACCAGGCGGTCGTCCTCGACGAGGACCCTCTCGACGCGGCCCGGCACGAGAGCGATCCCGCGGGCGGCCAGCGCCGCCGCCTCGTCGCCGGCGGGCACGGGTGCGCCGTGGAGCAGGATCGACGTCCGGTCGCTGAGCTGACGGAACATCTGCGCCTGGTGCCCGGCGAACGAGCTGCCGAGCACGCCGATCCGCCGGCCGCGCACCTCGAAGCCGTGGCAGTAGGGGCAGTGCAGGACGTCCCGTCCCCAGCGGGCGCCGAGCCCGGGGATCTCCGGCAGCAGGTCGCGGACGCCGGTCGCGAGCAGGAGGCGGCGCGCGCGGAGGACCGTGCCGTCGGCGAGGGTCGCGGTCACGCCCTCGGCACCCGCGGAGGCGCGGACCGCCTCGCCCTCGACCACCCGGGCTCCGTAGCCCTCGGCC
>NZ_PSWQ01000006.1:0-98079 GCF_002932915.1 Rathayibacter sp. RFBD1 | reverse complement strand
GCCGATGGTACTGCAGGGGGGACCCTGTGGGAGAGTAGGACACCGCCGGACACCATTCACGATGGCCACCCAGAAATGGGTGGCCATCGCTGTTTAACCACCACCTCGGATCCCCGCTGCTCACTGGAGCGCGGTGCGGGTTAGGGTGGTGCGACGGTTACGGCCGTCCTCCCCGCCCTCGGGCGGGTCAACTCCACAGAGCATCACCACGACAGGCGAGGAACGCATGGACGACTCAGGATCCGACCGCAACGACCGGGACTCCGGACGTCGTGACGAGCGGCCGCCTCGCGCCGGCGGCCCCGGCCGCTCCTCGAACGATCGCGGCGGCTCGGGCGATTCCCGCCCCCGCCGCGACGGTGATGCTCGTCCTCCCTATCGTGGCGGTGGCGACTCCCGTCCGCAGCGTGATGGTGACTCGCGTCCTCCGTACCGCGGTGGTGGCGATTCCCGTCCGCAGCGTGATGGGGACTCTCGTCCTCCGTACCGTGGTGGTGGCGATTCCCGTCCGCAGCGCGACGGGGACTCTCGTCCTCCGTACCGTGGCGGTGGCGACTCCCGTCCGCAGCGTGATGGTGACTCTCGTCCTCCGTACCGTGGTGGTGGCGATTCCCGTCCGCAGCGCGACGGGGACTCTCGTCCTCCGTACCGTGGTGGTGGCGACTCCCGTCCGCAGCGTGATGGGGACTCCCGTCCTCCTTACCGTGGCGGTGGGGATTCGCGTCCGCAGCGCGATGGTGACTCGCGTCCTCCTTACCGTGGTGGTGGGGATCCCCGTCCGCAGCGCGATGGGGACTCTCGTCCTCCTTATCGCGGTGGCGACTCTCGTCCGCAGCGTGATGGTGACTCGCGTCCTCCGTACCGCGGTGGCGGCGACTCTCGTCCGCAGCGTGACAGTGACTCTCGTCCTCCTTACCGCGGGGGTGGGGATTCCCGTCCGCAGCGCGATGGGGACTCCCGTCCTCCTTACCGTGGAGGTGGGGACTCCCGTCCGCAGCGGGACGGTGACTCGCGTCCTCCCTATCGCGGTGGCGACTCGCGTCCGCAGCGGGACGGTGACTCCCGGCCTCCCTATCGCGGTGGCGACTCTCGTCCGCAGCGGGACGGTGACTCTCGTCCTCCTTACCGTGGAGGTGGAGATTCGCGTCCGCAGCGGGATGGTGACTCCCGCCCTTCCTACCGTGGTGGTGGCGACTCTCGTCCGCAGCGTGACGGGGACTCGCGTCCGCCGTTCCGCGGTGGATCGCGCGACGGCGGAAGCCGGCCGTGGTCGGACGATCGTCGGGGCGGCGGAGACCGCCAGGGCGGCGGACGCGGACGCGAGGGCTTCGGCGGCGGACGCGGCGGCCCCCGCGAGGAGCCGGAGCTCACCGAGGAGGAGCGCGAGCGGCGCTCCCTCCAGTCGGTGCGTCCGCGCCACGACGACCCGGACCTTCCGGACGACGTGCAGGCCAAGGACCTCGACAAGGTCGCCCGCAACGAGCTGCGCACGCTCTCGAAGGACAACGCCGAATGGGTCGCCCGTCACCTGGTGATGGCCGGCCGCCTCCTCGAGGAGGACCCCGAGCTGGCGCACCGCCACGTGCTCTCGGCGGCACGCCGCGCGGGACGCATCGCCGTGGTCCGCGAGTCGCTGGCCATCTCGGCGTACGCGACGGGCGACTTCGCCCTGGCGCTGCGCGAGCTGCGGACCTTCCGTCGGATCTCCGGCTCGGACGAGCAGGTGCCACTGATGGTCGACTCCGAGCGCGGCGTCGGCCGACCCGACAAGGCGCTCGAGCTGGGACGGTCGATCGACCGCACCACGCTGAGCCCCGGCGCGCAGGTGTCGCTGGCGATCGCCATGTCCGGCGCCCGCCTCGACCTCGGGCAGGCGGAGCTCGCTCTCATGGAGCTCGAGATCCCGCAGCTGGACCCGGACCGCGCGTTCTCGTACAGCCCGGATCTCTTCGCCGCCTACGCACTCGTCCTCGAGGAGGTCGGCCGCTCCGAGGAGGCGGCCGAGTGGCAGCGTCGCGCCGACATCGCGGCGCAGGCCGTCTTCGCGGCCGAGGGCGGCGGTGACGACGAGACGATCGAGGTGATCGAGGAGGAGCACGAGTCGGCCGACGCCGCGTCCGCTCCCGATCGCGCCGAGGAAGGGACCGCGGTCGACGACGCGGACGACTACCTGGACGACGAGGAAGGCCCGACCGCCGTCGACGACGCGGACGAGGACGACGCCCGGCGGACCGTCTCCGAGGAGATCGCCGACGAAGACGACGCGGACGACGCCGACGCGAGCGCTGACGCCGACGCCGACCTCGTCGACACGGACGAGCCGACCTTCGCGGACGAGTCCCTCGAGTCCGACGATCTCGCCGAGACGGACCTGGATGAGGCTCTCGACTCGGCTGACCCGACCGCCGACGATTCGGTCGAATCCGCCGTCACCACCGAGGAGGACGCCGATGTTCCGCAGCAGCAGGACTGAGCCCACTCCGCTCGACGGCCGCGACTCCGTCTTGGCCGACCTCGACGGGGTCGTCTACAAGGGTGCCGACGCGATCCCCTTCGCGGTGGAGAGCCTCAACCGAGCGGCCGAGACGCTGCGGGTCGGCTACATCACCAACAACGCCTCCCGCACGGACGCCTCCGTCGCCGGGCACCTCTCCGAGCTGGGGCTGAGCGTCCGGCCCGAGGACGTCGTCACCTCCCCGCAGGCAGCGGTCGTGCTGCTCGCCGACCTGGTGCCGGCCGGCTCGACGATCCTCGTCGTCGGGGCGGAGGGCCTCACCTCCGAGGTCGAGCGCGCCGGGTTCACCGTGACGCGCAGCGCGGAGGACTCGCCGGCGGCGGTCATCCAGGGCTTCGCGCCCACGGTCGGCTGGGAGCAGCTGGCCGAGGCCTCGTTCGCGCTCCACACGGGGATCCCGTGGGTCGCGACGAACACCGACTGGACGATCCCCGTCGCGCGCGGCATCGCCCCGGGCAACGGGACCCTCGTCTCGGCCGTGCACACCGCGGTCGGCCGGCTCCCGGTCGTCGCGGGCAAGCCCGAGCGGGCCATCTTCGACGCGGCGACCGCGCGCTTCGGCTCGACGAACCCGCTGTTCCTCGGCGACCGGCTCGACACCGACATCGCCGGCGCGAACGGCGCAGACATGGAGAGCGCCCACGTGCTCACCGGCATCGACCGGGCCAAGCAGCTCCTCGCCGCGGAGCCCAAGCTCCGGCCGACGTACATCCTCGGCGACCTGCGCGAGCTGCACCTGCCCTACCCGGCGACGACGGTCTCGCGGAACGGCACGCACGCCGTCCGCGGCGCCAAGGTCCGCCTCGACGGCGACTCCGTGGTGATCGTGGACGTCGGCGACGACGCGACCGATCTGCTCCGGGCCGCCTGCTCGGTGATCTGGTCGTCCGGCCGCGCGATCTACGGCCTCGACGTGCCGGAGTCGCTCTACAGCTGAGCCTGCTCGGCGGGCTCCCGGCGTCCCTCGCGGCGCAGGAGCCCGTCGAGCCGGCGGGCCAGACCGACCGCGGCGATCGCGATCAGCGCGGCGTACGAGAAGGTCGCGGCGAAGACCCCGGTCCCGGCCCCGATCAGGCCGGTGACCGCCGCCGCGAGGAGGCCCGTCAGCGCGAGGGAGACCGAGGCGCCGGTCGAGTCGGCGATCTGCAGGGCCGAGCTGTTGAAGCCCTCCCGGCCCGGAGCGGAGAGCGCGAGCGTCATCGTCCCCATCCGCGGGAACATCGTGCCCATGCCGCCGCCGGCCAGGAACCAGCCCACGCCCGCGACGATCGGGCTGAGGGCGAGCACCGTGACGAGCAGCACGACTCCGATGCCGG
Organism: Rathayibacter sp. RFBD1; assembly: GCF_002932915.1. NCBI lineage: Bacteria > Bacillati > Actinomycetota > Actinomycetes > Micrococcales > Microbacteriaceae > Rathayibacter > Rathayibacter sp. RFBD1. The sequence continues at coordinate 94,248 of NZ_PSWQ01000006.1, read as the reverse complement.
CGAGCACGAGCGACGTGCCGAGCCGCATCGCTCCGCCGTGGCTGAGGCGGGTACCCGGGCGTCCCTGGATGTTCGAGCCGAGAGCCCAGGAGACGGCGCCCGCCGTGAGCATGGCGCCCGAGAGCCAGGGCGGCAGGCCGTACTGCTCCGAGAGCAGCAGCGGCAGGTAGACCTCGGTGCCGAAGAACGCCGCGGCGACGAGGGCGCGGAGGAGGATCACCGACGGCAGGACGCCCCGGGCGCGCAGCGTGCCCGCGGGCAGGAGCGCGCGAACCGCCACGACTACGACCACCACGGCGGCCGCGGCCAGGAGCCCGGCGAGGTCGGGCGCGAGCTCGGCGCTCGTGCTCAGCACGACGACTCCGGCCGAGACGACCACGGCGCGGGCGATGCGGCCCACTGCCCGGCGATCGAAGGGGAGGCGCTCGCGCGGCTCGAGCGAGCGGAGCGTCGGCGCGATCGCGGCGCTCGCGAGGGCCACCAGGGCGACGACTCCGAAGAAGACCCAGTGCCAGCTGGCGAGCTCGGCGACGACTCCGGCCACCAGCGGCCCCACCAGCGACGGCACGACCCAGGCCGCGGCGAAGGCGCCGAAGATCCTCGGATGCAGCTGGCTCGGGTAGACCCGCGCGACGAGCACGTAGAGGGTGACGGTGATCCCTCCGCTGCCCAGCCCCTGCAGCAGGCGGGCCGCCACGAAGACCGGCATCGCCTGCGCGGCGCCCGCGGCGACGAGACCCAGGGTGAAGAGCAGGATCGCGACCACGAGCGACGGCGTCGGGCCGCGGCGGTCGGCGGAGGAGCCGGCCGCGACCATCCCGACCACGGCGGCGGCGAGCGTCGCCGCGAAGGCCAGGGGGTAGAGGGCGCGGCCGTCGAGATCGGCGCTGACGATCGGCATGATCGTCGTCACGGCGAGCGACTCGAACGCGCAGAGGAAGACGAGGCTCGTCGTTCCGATGGTCGTCAGGAGGAGGGGAGCCGAGGTGATGCCGCGGCGATCACGAGAACGCACCTGCTCAACAGTACGCCGAGCGCACGGCCGGTCAGCGGTAGACGGCCCAGTCGTCCTTCGCGAGCACCGTCGGGGTGCCCTCGATCTCGACCAGCCAGCCGCGGTCGTCGCGCTCGAGGTAGCGCCCCTGCACGATCTCGGGGGCCCAGCCGCCGTCGCGGGAGGAGATCCAGCGGACGAAGCGGACGGTGCCTCCGCGCCGGAACAGTGTGCCGTTGTGGTCGCTCATGCGGGGATCTTCTTCACGGAGAGGTCGTCGGGCGACGAGGTTTCGGGGAGGAGGTGGAGGCCGAGGCGGCCGTTCGAGGCGTTCGAGAGCTCGCGCAGCCAGTGCGGGTTCAGCTCGATCGCGGCGGTGCCGTCGTACTCGTAGCGGGTGGGGATGCCGGGGTGGAGCCACAGTTCGGACCGGCGGCCCTCGGCGTCCTCGATCGTCAGGAGGAAGCCCTCGCCGCGGCGGAACCGCGAGGTGATCACGGTCTGGAGGTGGGCCAGGGCGCGGTCCTCGAAGGAGTGCGAGCTGGCGGGTGCGCCGTAGAGCAGTCGTCCCATCGCGCGCACCTCCTCACCGTCGGCGGCGCACGGAAGGCGTGCCGCACCGTCGACACTAGGTATTGCTAAGTCGGTTGACTAACAGTCTCGGCGCCGACTGCGCTTTCGGGACACACGCCGTCCGATCGCCGGAGAAGTGGTTCGATGGGGGCAGCGAGTTCCCGTCCGGGGCGCCTGCCGCTCGGAAGGTGCACCTCGATGGACGCTCGGCCAGACCTGTTCGCTCTGCTCACGCGATTGCGCACGGCGGAGCGCGACTACGACGGCCGCGTGGAGCGCCGCCTGGGCATCGGCGCCACGGATCTCGCGGCCCTGCGGCTGATCGGGGTCGGGGAGCGGCGCGACGAGATCGTCCGCGCCGTCGACCTGTCCGCGGCCCTGTCGATCACGACGGCGGCCGTCTCCCTCCTCGTCGACCGCCTCGCCCGCGCCGGCTACGTGGACCGCACTCCCGACCCGTCCGACGGCCGCGGCCGCATCCTCTGCCTGACGGAGCGCGCGCAGAAGGCCATCGTCGGCACCGACGACCCGACCTACGAGCAGATCCGCGCGATGGTCGCGAAGGTGCCCGAATCGGAGGCCGCGACCGTCGCGGTGCTGCTCGACGGCCTCAGCCGCATCCTCGAGGGGCAGCCGCCGCCCGAGCTCGTCGACTGATCAGCGCTGCAGCGTGGCGCTCGGCGACTCGCCGAATCGCTCCGCGTAGGCCGCGCTGAAGCGGCCCGCGTTCCCGAAGCCCCAGTGCCGGGCGACGGCGGCGACCGTCGTCCCGAGGGGCGGACTCACGGCGAGCTCCTCCCGGGCGCGGTCGAGCCGCACCAGGCGCAGGTAGGCGATCGGGCGCATCCCGAGCACCCGCTGGAACGCGGACTGCAGGCCCCGGACGGTCAGGCCCGACGCCGCCGCCATCTCGGCGGGGCCGATCGGCTCGCTGCAGTGGGCGTGCACGTACTCGACGGCCGTGCGGATCCGTGCGTTCCGGGGGGCGAGGAGCTCGGGCGGGACCGGAGCGGACTCCGGAGGGTAGAGGTCGAGCAGCGCGGAGGCCGTGGCGCGGGTGAGCTCGTCCCAGAGCAGCGGCTCGACGCGCTCGCTGCGCAGCGCGCGGGCGGAGTCGGCGACGGCGGTGCGCCAGCGGCGGATCGCCGCGGCGTCGGGGCGGTGCTCGGAGTCGAAGACGAGGGAGCCGACGAGGCCGCGCTCGGCGGCGACCCGGTCGACCACTCCCCGGTCGAGGTGCACCAGGCGCTGGTCGAAGTCGACGTAGTCGAAGGCGAACGGCCGGCCGACGGGGAAGAGGACGGGACGGTTCTCCTCCATCGCGATCGAGGCGCGGCCGACGTCGATCCGGCCGGAGCCGCCCACGATCCACTGCACGACGACGTCGTCCGAGTCGCCCACGCCGCCCGCGAGGCGCCCGGACATCCGCGAGGTGCGGAGGGTCATCCCGCCGTCGCCGATGGCCGCGTAGCGGTAGCTGAAGTCTGCAGCGGTGGTGGCGGCGCGCCACTCGTCGCCGTTGTAGAGCCGCGCGAGGCTGTGCCGCGCCTCGTCCGGATCCTCGCCGCGGGCCTCCAGCCGGACGCGAGGGTGGTGATCGTCCACAGGTCGTTCCGGTGCCTCAGCGCGTGAGGCGCTCGATGAGCTCGCGGTAGCGCGCGGCCGTGCGCTCGACGATCTCGGACGGGAGGGTCGGCGGGAGGCCCTGGCCGTCCCAGTTGTCGGAGAGCCAGTCGCGCACGATCTGCTTGTCGAACGAGCGGCCGCGGATGCCGGCGTCGTAGTCGTCGGCGTCCCAGTAGCGGGAGGAGTCGCTCGTGAGGACCTCGTCGCCGAGGGTGACGACTCCGGTCCCGCGGTCGATTCCGAACTCGAACTTCGTGTCGGCCAGCAGCACGCCGCGGGCCAGGGCGATGGTGGACGCCTCGCGGAAGACGGCGAGCGAGAGGGTGCGCAGCGCCTCCGCGGCCTCCTCCCCGACGATCTCGACCGTGCGCTCGAAGGTGATGTTCTCGTCGTGCTCGCCCTGCGGGGCCTTCCACGCGGGGGTGTAGATCGGCTCGGGGAGAGCGTCGCCGTCCTGGAGGCCCTCGGGGAGCGGGACGCCGCAGACGGAGCCCGTCTCCCGGTACTCCTTCCAGCCGCTGCCGGAGAGGTAGCCGCGCACGACGCACTCGATCGGGAACATGTCGAGCGTCTTCACCAGCATCGACCGGCCGCGGACCGCCTCGGGGATCGCGCCCGGGATCAGGTGGTTGGGGACGTCGGAGAGCTGCGCGAACCACCAGAGGGAGAGCGTGGTCAGCAGCTCGCCCTTGCCGGGGATCCCGGGCTCGAGGACGGCGTCGTACGCGCTGACCCGGTCGCTGGCGACGACGAGCATGCGGTCGGCGCCGAGCACGGGGTCGGCGTCGTCGGGGGTGTAGAGGTCGCGCACCTTGCCGGAGTAGGCGTGCTGCCAGCCGGGCAGCGGCGCCGTGGTGTCGAAGGACAGGGAGTCGTCGCGGGTCACCGCACCATTCTCCCCGATCCGGGGGGCTCCGCGGCTCCTGAAGACCTCCTGTGTCCTGGCGGATCGGGGCTGTCAAGCACGCGCGGCCGCCGATCCCGCGCGCCTAGCGTCGAGACATGACTTCGCAGAACGACCAGACTCCGCAGAACGACCAGTACACGTTCCAAGACCCGACCGCGATGTTCGCCGACATCGACACGGAGGCCCAGTACCAGGAGGGCTCCGGCCTCGACTCGAAGATGGACGACCCCGCCGACCGCGGCGAGTCGACCTACCGCGGCTCCGGCCGCCTGACCGGGCGCAGGGCGCTCGTCACCGGAGGCGACTCGGGCATCGGCGCGGCCGTCGCCATCGCCTACGCCCGCGAGGGCGCCGACGTCGCGATCGTCTACCTCCCCGAGGAGGAGTCGGACGCGAAGAAGGTCGTCGCGCTGATCGAGGAGGCCGGCCGCACCGCCGTCGCCATCCCCGGTGACATCACCGACCACGACTTCGCGGTGGGCGCCGTCGCGAAGGCCGTCGAGGGCCTGGGTGGACTCGACATCCTCGTCAACAACGCGGGCAAGCAGCAGCACGTCGAGGACTTCCTCGAGCTCTCGGACGAGCAGTTCGACGAGACCTTCAAGACCAACGTCTACGCGATGTTCTGGATGACGAAGGCGGCCGTGCCGCACCTCGCCCCGGGCTCCGCGATCATCAGCACCTCGTCGATCCAGGCCTACCAGCCGTCGCCGATGCTGGTCGACTACGCCAGCACGAAGGCCACGATCAACACGTTCTCGAAGGCGCTCGCGCAGCAGCTCGCGCCCAAGGGGATCCGCGTGAACGTCGTCGCCCCGGGCCCGATCTGGACGCCGCTGCAGACCGCGGGCGGCCAGCCGTCCGACAAGCTGCCCGAGGTCGGCTCGCAGACGCCGCTCGGACGCTGGGGTCAGCCGGCCGAGCTCGCTCCCGCCTACGTGTTCCTCGCCTCCCCGGAGTCGAGCTACGTCGTCGGCGAGACGCTGCACGTCAACGGCGGCATGCCCACGCCGTAACACTCGGCGCTCACGGCGGGCCCGGTCACGGAGCGGAGGAACCTCTTCCGCGCCGTGGCGGGGCCCGCCGTTTTGGTTGTCGTAACAATCGACTGCTGTGCAGGTTCGTGCGCGAGAGTCGGTGCATGACCGATTCCCTGCCGATCCTCGACCTGTCCCGCCTCGACCGGGGGGAGGCGGAGGCCGCCGCCTTCCGCCGCGACCTCCGGGAGACCACGCACGACGTGGGCTTCTTCTACCTCGTCGGCCACGGCGTGCCCCAGGACCTCCTCGACGACGTCGTCGCCGTCTCCCGCCGCTTCTTCGACCTGCCGGAGGAGGAGAAGCTCGCGATCGAGAACACCCTCAGCCCGCAGTTCCGCGGCTACACCCGCTTCGGCGCCGAGCTCACCAACGGCGACGTCGACTACCGCGAGCAGGTCGACATCGGCATCGACCGACCGGCCGTTCCCGCCGGGCCCGGCGTCGCCGACTACGAGCGCCTCGAGGGGCCGAACCTCTGGCCCGAGGCGCTGCCGGAGTTCCGCGAGGTCTTCGAGCGCTGGCACGCGGAGCTCGCCGCGGTCGCGATCCGGCTGCTGCGCACCTGGGCCGTCGCGCTCGACGCCCCGGAGGACGTGTTCGACGAGGCGTTCGCCGAGCGGCCGTTCTCGCTGGTGAAGGTCGTCCGCTACCCGGGCACCTCCGACCCGGAGCCCAAGCAGGGCGTGGGCGCGCACCGCGACGGCGGCGTGCTGACGCTGCTGCTGGTCGAGCCCGGCAAGGGCGGCCTGCAGGTCGAGCACGACGGCTCGTGGATCGAGGCACCCGCGATGGAGGGCGCGTTCGTCGTCAACATCGGCGAGATGCTGGAGCTCGCCACGGGCGGCTACCTCAAGGCCACGCTGCACCGCGTGATCTCGCCGCTGATCGGAACGGACCGGATCTCGATCCCGTTCTTCTTCAATCCCGCGCTCTCGGCCACCATGCCCTCGCTCCCGCTGCCCGAGGAGCTCAAGTCCGGCCTCTCGGTCGACCCGACGAACGCGCCGATCCTCGAGACCTACGGCGAGAACGCGCTGCGCTACCGGCTCCGGGCCCACCCGAACGTGGCGGCCGCCCACCACGCGGACCTGCTCGCTCCCACAGTCTGACCCGGGAACGACGAAGGGCCCCCTTCCGCGCGAGCGCAGGAGGGGGCCCTTCGTCGTCAGTGCGTCAGCAGCGCGTGGCGGCCACGGGGACCGTCGCGGTGAACGCGGGCTGGCCGGTCGCCGATCCGGTCACCGTCACCGTGCCGGCCGGCATCGAGGCCAGGCGGGTGGTGAAGGCGGCGGAGGCGGACGAGCCGGGAGCGACCGCGGTGAACGACTTCGAGCCGTAGGCCGAGGTGATCGTGACGTCCGCGGCAGCGGTATCGGTGTTCTTCACGGTCGCGGTGAGCACGATCTTGCCGGCGACGCAGCGCGTGGCGACCGCGGGGACGAGCTCGAGGGTGTCCAGCGGGACGACGGCCGAGACCGACGTGCGCACCAGCTTGTCCGCGTACCCGGTGTAGGAGGCCGTGACGCCGGTCACGTCCGCCGGGACCGAGACGCTCGCCGAGCCGCCGGAGAGCGGGACGGTCGAGGTCCACGAGCCGCCGGTGAAGGTGACCGAGCCGACGACGTCGCCCTTGTCGGCCGCCGCGACCGTCGCCGTGACCGTGCGGCCGTCGGCGGTGAGGGTCGTGGTGGAGTCGACGGCGGTGACGCCGGTCCAGTTCTTCATGGCGGTGAGGACCGTCTGCGGGACGCTCACGAACGCACCGTGCCGCGGGCTGGCCGGGAGGCCGGCGCGGCTCTTGGGCGAGACGTTCCAGTCGGCCGACTGCGAGAGGCGGTTCGTCTGCGAGCTGCCGGCGATGGCCGCTCCGGAGGTGAGGAAGGCCTTGTAGCCGCCGTCGCCGTAGTTGTCGACGAGGAACGCGTAGCCGTCGCCCGTGCCGGTGGTGTCGTTCGGGTCGCCCGCGTTCAGCTTGATGATCTCGGGTCCCTCACCGGCCTGGCCGGTCTCGAGCGAGGTCATCCGGGTGTCGGTGAGCTGCCAGGTGGTGTTCGGGTCGGCACTCCAGTTCGAGGAGGTCGTCCCGGCGGTCAGGACCTTCGACTTCTCGAGGAAGATGTCCTTTCCGGCCTCGAGGGTGCCGGCGGCGCCGCCCTCCTCGTTCTTGGTGAAGCGGTAGTAGTAGTCGCCGATCTTCGTGATCGTCGAGTCGATCCGCGCGTAGCCGGTGTCCTGCCAGGTGGCGGGAGGAGCGGTGAAGGTGCGGAAGTCGCGGGTGATCACGGAGAAGACGCGGGAGTAGAGCTTGTCGTTGTTGGTCTTCGTCGCGTCGGAGTAGAGGCGCGAGGAGAAGAACACGACGTAGGACTGCAGGGCGTCGTCCCAGTACGCCTCGGGCGCCCAGGTCATTCCGGCGGCCGGCTGGTTCACCGTGATGCCGGTGTCGGCGCCGTTGGTGCGGGTCCACTGCACCAGGTCGGTCGACTCCCAGACCTCGATCTTCAGGCTGCCCTTGGACTGGGCGTCGCCCCAGCCGGTGCCGCAGGAGATGCAGAGGTCGGTGGCGACCATGTAGTACTTGTCGCCGTTGTGCGAGCGGAGGATGAACGGGTCGCGCAGGCCCTTCGTGTCGGTCGTCGAGGTGATGACCGCCTTCCCGCCGTTGACCGGCGAGAAGGTGAAGAAGTCGTTGCCCGAGGTCGCGGCCTGGTAGATCTTCTCGTCGCCGTCCGACTTGAAGTACGCCGAGGCGTAGCCCGCGTCGGGAGCGGTGCGGCCGAGCTCGGCGACCGTCAGCGTGAAGGCGCGCGTCTCGGTGACGCCGTTGAGGGTGGCCGTCGCGGTGAGGGTGACGGTCCTGTCTCCGGAGCCGTAGGCCGGCCGGGTGACGACGCCGCCGCCGCGGTAGGGGTCGGCCGCGCCGACCGCCGGAGCCGCGTAGGAGGTGTTCGTCGGCGTGACGAGGGCCGGGTCCGAGGAGGTCCAGGTGATGTCGGTGCCGTTCCGGGCGCCCTTCACCGCGAGGGGGAGGTTCTCGGTGGTGCGCGTGGCGAGCTTCAGCGCGTCGAGGTCGTCGTTGATGCTCGGGGCGAGCACGACCACCTCGAAGGCGATCGTCGCGCCCTGGGCGGTGGTCGCCGTCAGGGTGACCGGGGTGTTCTGCGCGATCGAGCGCGAGACGACGCCGGTGGCCGAGACGACCGCGCTGTTCGAGGAGGTCCAGGTGAGCGGGACGCCGCTGCTGGAGGCGGGCAGCGTCAGGTTCGAGGAGACCTGGGTCAGCGACGGGTTGCCGGCCAGCAGGACGGGCTGGATGTCCGAGCGCAGCAGGGCGGAGGTCGCGGACGCCTTCGCCGCGGCGGTCGGCATGCTCGAGGCGACCTGCTCGGCGGTGAGGGAGGTGTCCCAGAACTTCACGTCGGTGACGTCGGCGGTCACGAGTGCGTCGCCGGAGTAGAGCGAGCGGCCGAGGTAGCCGAGAGTGGACCCGGTCGGCACGATGCTCGCCATCGACTTCGTGGTGTTCGCCGTCGAGATCTGCGTGCCGTCGCGGTAGAGGGTCAGCACGGTGCTCGACCCCGTGCCGGTGCCGACGAGCGTGAGGGTCGTGAATCCGGGGTTCAGCGTGCCGCCGAACGGCATGCGGGTCTCGCCGTTGCTGGTGGGCTCCTTGACGCGGATGCCCGCGAGGACCTGTCCGCTGGGCGAGCCGTCGGGGTTGCGCGGGTTCACGAAGACGTGGTTGCCGAGCTGCGTGGTGTTCCACGGGCCGACGCCGTCGCCGATGACCCAGCCGAACTGGTTGGCGGTGGTCTGCGTCTTCACCGTGTACTCGACGGCGAAGGCGTTGTCGGCTCCGGTGACCAGGCCCTGGGGGAGGCTCGCGTAGCCGTCGTTCTTGAACCGGGCGACCTGGTCGCCGCCGGCGTTCGCGAAGGACGCGTCGGTGAGGCCGGTCAGTGTGGCGTTGCGTCCGTTGCCCGAGATGTCGAGCAGGGCCGAGCCGGCGTGCGACATGTCGTAGTGCGCGGTGGGCGCCGGGACGTCGACGGCCTGCGCCGAGACGGGGACGAGAGCGCCGGTGAGGGCGACGCTCGTGCAGGCGAGAGCGGAGAGGAAGAGGGATCGCACGCGGCGCCGAGGCGCGGCGGCAGGGGGCTCCGGGGAGCGTCGTCTCATCGTCGAGACCTTTCCTTCAGGGGAGGGATGCGTCGAGCCGAGGGGACCGACGCGTGTGTTCACGTTAACATGTGAGCCGCCTCAGAGCCATGGGGGAATTGCTCCGCCGTCGGGAGCGAACCATGCGACAGGGGCGCGCCTCGGCGCAAGACCTGCACCCGCGAGCGCCCGGGGCGTAGCGTGAGCGCACCGCATCCTGGCCCCCGGTGACGGAACCATGCCCATCCGCCTGCCTTGCGAGGAATTGACCATGACGACGCTCTTCCACACCGGTGGCTCCCTCTCCCTCGACGACGCGACCGCCGACGCCGTCGTCCGCTACTCGCTCGCGCTCGCGCAGCAGCATCGGATGAGCACGGTCAGCGTCGCCGACGACTCGGCCCCCTCCTCCGTCGTGACGCTCACCGTCGGGCTCGGCGTCCCCCTGGTGGTCGCGGGCAGCGGCAGCGCAGCGGCGGAGTCGAGCGACGAGATCCTCGAGCGCCTCGACGCGCTCGACGGCGCCGGCGGTCCGGTGCCCGCCTCGGACGTCGACCCCCGCGCGACGTGGGAGCTCGAGAACGAGTACTGAGCTCCGAGCCGCGGCGCCGCCGGCGCGGATCCGCCCCGCTCCTGCTCCGCTGGCGCGGAGCGTCAGCGCCGGTAGTCGCGGATGATCTCCTGGGCGAGCGTCGTGATCGGGGTCGACGTCGCTCGCGCGCGGACCCGCAGCACCTCGAAGGCCTGCTCGACCGTGGTGCGGTGGGCGTAGGCGAGTATCCCCTTCGCCTGCTCGATCAGCACCCGGCTGTCGAGCGCGTGCTGCAGCTGCTCCTGGGTGACCGTGCTCTGCTGGAGCGCGCGCTGGTGCAGGATCCCGATCGTCGCGACGTCGGCGAACGCCTGCACGACCGCGATGTCGTCCGGATCGAGCCGGCCGGGCCGGGCCTGGAAGAGGTTGAGGGAGCCGATCGTCGTCCCCGCCGAGCGCATCGGCACGCAGTGCGCCGAGAGGACGTCGAGCTCGACCGCCAGCGTCCGGAACTCCGCCCACTCCTCGCCCACGGCGCGGGCGTCCTCGACGATCACCGGCCGCCCGGTCTCGAAGCACTGGATGCACGGGCCCGACCCGCTGTCGAGCTGGAGCAGCTCGATCAGCCGGGTGTCCTCGTCCGTGGAGGCGAGCACCTCGAGGGAGCCGGAGGAGTCGGCGAGGACGAGCCCCGCCGAGACGGCGTCGAAGAGGGTCGCGCTGCTCTCCACGAGGGTCTGCGTGAAGTCGACGACGTCGTAGTCGTCGACCAGCGTGTCGGAGAGGGCGACGAACGTCTGGATGACGCTGCGCTCGCGGGAGTTCGTCACCATGTGTCGTCCTGGGCGGTGAGAGGGCGGTCGGGGAACCCGTCGTGCCGGGCCACGATGCCGGAGGCGACATCGACGACGGAGCGCTGCTGGGCGAAGGCGTGGGCGCGCAGCAGCAGCTGCGCCTCCTCGGCCGTGCTGCCGTAGCGCGCGATGATCATGCCGGTCGCCTGGTGCACCACGCGTCGCGAGCGCGGATTCGTGCTCTCCTCGACCTCGTTGTCGCGCAGCACCGCGGCAAGCACCAGCAGCGCCGTCGCGGTGGTCGAGGCGCTGATCCGGCCGAGGAGGGAGTCGCTGAGCGACGTGGGGCGGCGGGAGTAGAGGTCGACCGCGCCGATCGAGAGCCCCGCGATCGAGAGCGGGAAGGCGAAGACCGCGCGCACCGCCGTGGGGCCGATCGCCTCGGTGAAGAGCGGCCAGCGCTCCTCCGCGCCGGTGTCCGGCACCGAGACGGGGCCGGCAGCGCGGATCGCCTCCCAGCACGGGCCCTCGCCGAGGTCGATCTGGATCTCGTCCAGCCGGCTCGCGGTGCTGTCGCTCGCGGCGACGGTCTCGCCGCCGAAGGGGCTGCCGAGCGTGGAGATCGCGACGCCGTCGATCGGATACCCGCGCAGATACGGGTCGCAGAGAGCGTCGGAGTCGGTCACCGCGCCCATTTCAGCCGTCGGCTCCGCTCGGAGCGACGCTCCGCCGGACCGGCGGGGACCACGACGCGGTGACGCGCGGGAGCCCGCCTGGCTGCGCTGCCCGGGCGCACGAGGCGACGGCCCGTGAAGCGGCTCGTCGGGCGCGGACGGTGCGCGGTGCGGGGCGACGGGAGCCGGAGGACGGCGGCCTGCACGGCGACGGAGCGGCTCAGGCCGGGGTCGATCGAGCCGGGACGCTCGAGGGCGGCGATGAGGTCGTCGAGGACGGCGAAGGCGGGATCTGTCATCACGGCTCCTGGCCGGGTGTCCGCGGCCGTTGTTCTGTGCGCCGGGGCGCGGGCGGTGTCGATCGGGTGTCGCCGTGCGGGGTCCGCGCACGACGTCGACGAGGTCCTGCCCGACGGTACGGGGCGCGGATCGACCGGACGACGTGGTTGACCTCCCCGAGGTCCGCCGCTACTCGTACTCTGCGTTGAGCTTGTCGAAGTCGTTCGTGATGATCGACAGCGGGGTGTACGGCGTGATGAGGAGGAGCGCCGGGTTCGCGCGCCCCTCGCCGTAGTTGACGGTCAGCCACTGCGGGGTCGGGGAGGCCAGGGCGGCCTCGACCTCGGCGCGGAACTCCTCGAGGCTCCTGTTGTTGACGGTGTAGGCGGTGCCGTTGTAGATCAGGTCGATGCGCTTCACAGCTGGTCGCCCTTCGCCGGGGGACGCACCGGTTCGGCGGGTTCCGAGATCACGTACAGCCCGCCCGCGGAGTTCGCGAGGTCGGTGAGCGCGGAGATCCAGGCGGGGTTGATGCGGGGCATCCGGCCGCCGAAGTACTTGTAGCGGAGCGCGTGGGAGGGGTGGATCCAGATCGCGCTGCGGCCGTCGCCCATGCTGTGATCGTCGCGCCAGCTGAGCAGGAACGACTCGTTGCGGCGCAGCTTCGCGGTGATGACGATCTGCAGGTGCGCGAGCACGCGGTCCTCGAAGTCGATCTCGACGGTCCCGTCGTAGTGCAGCTTCCCCATCGGCGTCTCCAGCCCCTGATCTCCAGCCGGCAGGCGCCCGCCGTTGCCACCACCCTTCCGCAGACCGGAGGGATCCGACAACCGGGGTTTGCCATCCTCTGCTCGATCTGTCCAGGTCTTCCGTCAGCGGCGGTCCTCTGTCAACCTCCTCCCTCCACGCAGCCGGCGCTGCCGAGCATGGACGGCATGAAGCACATCCTCTTCGCCGACAAGACGATCCTCGTGGGGGACGAGGCGGCCGACGCGCTCGTCGAGTACGCCGTCGCCCTCGCCGCGAAAGGCGCGGCCGACACCGTCGAGTACACGGGGATCGGCGCGGACGGCGGGACGGTCGACGCCACTTTCCTCGTGAACGCCGCGGCCGCCCTCATCGTCGAGACCACGCCGAGCGACCTGCCCGAGCCGGACAACGCGGCGGAGGTGGCACGGCTGCGCGAGCGGATCGACGCGCTCACCGGCGAGCATCCCGTGCAGCCCGGCGACGGCGAGCTGACCAGTGGTGCCGACTACGAGGACTCCTACGAGCAGTGAGTGGTTCCCCGTGGTGCGGACCCGGATGCGACCGGCGTCCGCTACCACTGCGAGGCTCCGCAGTGAACCCCCTGATCGGCTGAGGGGAGGCGGACGTACCGTGGCCCTGCGGGTCGCCGACGACACGATCACCGGTCGACCGCTACGGGCACGGCCGCGGGTCGGCCGGGGAGGACGGACACCATGACCGGAGACCATCCCTTCTGGGTGCGCCTCGCGCGCAAGGAGCCGCAGTGCGCCATCGTGCGCGGCCGGGTCTTCGAGATCGGCGCCCCCGACGAGCGGGACGGGGCCTTCCTCCTCACGGTCTGGGAGAAGGGGCGGCCCGTCGGGCACGTCCTGAACGTGGATCCGCCCGCCTACAAGCCGTGCGGACCGGGGCTCCCGGTCGAGCCGCAGCGGGTCGACGGGGTCGAGGAGCTGCTCGAGCTCCTGGTGCCCCAGCGCACCCGGCTCGCGGCGCACGGCTGACGCCGCTCCCGTCCGCGGGGGCCGCCCGAGTCCTGTGCACCGGGAGCGGGGCGAGCGCTGAGCACCCGCTGACGGACGCCCGGGACGGGGGAGTCGTGCGGCCGGGCGGCGGCTGGCATCCTGACCTCGGTGCGACGAGCGCGCCCGCGAGGGGGAGCCCGATGAGCACCGCCGAGGACGTCGACGACGGGACCGCCGACTTCGGGTACCGCCCTTCGCTCACCCGCGGGATCGGCCGCTTCGGCAGCTTCGCCGCGGGCGTGAGCTACATCTCGATCCTGACCGGCACGTTCCAGCTCTTCTCCTTCGGCTTCGCTCTCGGCGGTCCCGCCTACTGGTGGTCCTGGCCGATCGTGTTCGCCGGGCAGCTCATGGTGGCCCTGTGCTTCGCCGAGCTCGCCGCCCGCTACCCGGTCGCCGGCTCCGTCTACAACTGGAGCAAGCGCCTCGCCGGGCCGACGGTGAGCTGGATGGCGGGCTGGCTGATGGCCACCGCGTCCGTGGTCACGCTCGCGGCCGTCGTGCTGGCGTACCAGGCGACGCTCCCGCAGATCTGGAGCGGGTTCCAGCTCGGCGGCTCCGCGGGGGTGAGCGCGGTGGTCTGGGGAGGACTGCTGATCGCGTTCACCACCGCGGTCAACGCGCGCGGCGTGCGGCTGATGGCCCGGATCAACAGCGTCGGCGTGCTGATCGAGCTCGTCGCGGCGGTGCTGCTGGTGGCGGTGCTCGCGGTGAACGTGGTGCATCCGCCGACCGTGCTGCTCGACACCAGCGGCTACGGCGGGAGCACGCCGGGCGGGTACGCCGGCGCGTTCCTCATCGCCGCGATCGCGTCGGCGTACGTGATGTACGGGTTCGACACCGCGGGCTCGCTCGGCGAGGAGACGGTCGATCCGCGCCGGACCGCGCCGACGGCGATCCTGCGGGCGGTGACCGCCTCCTTCGTCCTCGGCGGCCTCATCCTGCTGCTGGGGATCCTCTCGGCGCCCGACCTCGCCGACCCGGCGCTCGGGCAGGCGTCGGGCGGGCTGCAGCGGATCGTGCTGCAGGTGCTCGGCGGCCCCCTCGGATCGGTCCTCCTGCTCTGCGTGGTCGTCGCGATCACGGTGTGCGCGCTGGCGGTGCACACGGCGGCCATCCGACTGATCTTCGCGATGGCCCGCGACAACGCCCTGCCTGGCAGCCGCGTGCTCGCCCGCGTCGACCCGCAGCGCGGGACACCGGTGGCGCCGGCGCTGGTCGTGGGGGTGCTCGCGGTGCTGATCCTGGTCGTGAACATCGGGACGCCGGCGATCTTCACGGCCGTGACGAGCGTGGCGGTCATCCTGATCTACCTCGCCTACCTGCTGGTGACGGTGCCGCTGCTGATCGCCCGGCTCCGCGGCCGGTGGCCCGCAGCCGCGCCCGGGCGCTTCTCGCTCGGCCGCGCGGGCCTGCCGGTGAACGTCGTCGCGGTGCTCTGGGGCGCGGCGATGACGGTCGACCTCGCGTGGCCGCGCGTCGAGGTCTACGGGGAGGAGCTGCGCTGGAGCGCGGTCGTCGTGGTCGCCGCGGTCGTCGGGATCGGCCTGGCCTGGTTCCTCCTCCGCGGCCGGCACCGCCTCGGCACCCTGCCCGCGCACGCGCTCCCCTCGCCGCCGCCGCAGGGCTGAGCCGGAAGGCTCGTTCTCGAGGGGGGAGGACGGGCGTGCCCGGGCGACTCGGCGGCGGCACCGGGAGGAGGATGGGGGAGCGGGTGCTCGGCCGAGCGCCGCGGGGAGGAGCGCGCGTGCGGAACCGCCTGGCGACTCCGTCCCTGCTCGTGCACGCCGTGCTCATCCAGGCCGTCGCGTTCCTGCTCCGGCCGGCCGCCGTCTACCAGGCGATCCGGCTCGACGTGCCGGCCTGGGCGCTCGGGGCGCTCGGCGCCTCGTTCGCGCTGGTGCCGCTGCTGATCGCGCTGCCGGTGGGCGGGCTGGTCGACCGGGTCGGCGCCCGGGCCGTGATGGCCGTCGGCTCGCTCGTCGCGGTGGGAGCGGCCGCGGTGCTGCTCCTGGCGGGCGGGAGCGTCGCGGGGCTGCTCCTCGGCATCGCCCTGCTCGGCGCGGGGCACCTGGGCTGCGTGGTCGGGCAGCAGACCGTCGTCGCTGGCGGCACCGGAGGGACGCGGCTCGACAGCCGCTTCGGCTACTACACGTTCGCCGCGTCGCTCGGGCAGGCGATCGGGCCCGCATTCATCCCGGTGCTCGCGGGCGGCTCGGTGCGGCCCGACCCGGCGCCGCTGTTCCTCGTGGGCGGGATCCTCGCGGTGCTGCTGCTGGTCTCGACGGCGGGGATCCGCAGCCCGTCCCCGCGCGGACCCGCGGCGGAAGGGGCGGCGGCTCCGGGCTCGACGCTCGGTCTCCTCCGGGTGCCGGGCCTCGCGCGCGCCCTGCTGACCAGCGCGACCGTCGTCGCCGCCGTCGACCTGACCGTCGTCTACCTCCCCGCCCTCGGCGCCGAGCGCGGGCTCCCGGCCGGCGTCGTCGGGGCCCTGCTCACCGTGCGCGCGCTCGCGTCGATGGCCTCGCGGCTCCTCCTCGGCGCGGCCACCGCCCGGCTCGGGCGCACCCGGGTGATGGTGGGCGGCATCCTGATCTCGGCGCTCTGCCTGGTGCTGGTCGCCCTGCCCGCGCCGACCGTGCTCCTCTTCGTCGCGGTCGCCGCCCTCGGCCTGGGCCTCGGGATCGGCCAGCCCATCACGATGTCCTGGCTGATCGAGCGGACCCCCGCCGACCGCCACGGCCGCGCCCTCGCGCTGCGCCTGGCCGGGAACCGCCTCGGGCTGATCGCCCTGCCCAGCCTCCTCGGCGTCCTCGCGGCGGCGGCCGGAGCGGGCGGCGTCCTCATCGGCACCGGTGCCGCGGTCGGCGCGACCCTCCTCCTGCTGCGCGGGGTGCGCCTGGACTGAGGTGCCCGGGGCCGCAGCGGATCGGCGGCGCGAGCGGCGATGCCGGGCCTCGCAGTCGGAAGACCGGAGGGTCAGCTGCCCGGCTCCTCCACGCGGACGTCCTCGGCGGCCTTGTCGGCGCGCCAGCCGCGCCAGACCGGCTGGCGGAGGGTGCCGGAGGCGGTGCGCTCGCGGTAGCGGACCTCGCCGACCAGGACGGGCGACACCCAGTGCACGCCGCGCGACTCGAGCGGAGGGACGGAGACGGCGGGCTCCTCGGTGGCGTGCTCGGCCAGGCGGTCGACCAGTCCGCGGCGCTCGCGGTCGCTGAAGCCGGTGCCCACACGGCCGGAGTACGCGAGCCCGTCCTCGCCGGGGATCGCGGTCAGCAGCGCCCCGACCGACCCCTGCAGGCCGCCCTCGCCCTCGCGCCAGCCCACGATCACGACCTCCTGCAGCCGGTGGTGGGTGAGCTTGATCCAGTCGCGCGAGCGGCTGCCCTCCTGGTAGCGCGAGTCGCGGCGCTTGGCGACCACGCCCTCGAGGCCGAGGGTGCGGCTGGTGGCCATCGCCTCCTCCAGGTCGCCGTCGAACACGGACGGGACGTGCACGCGCTCGTTCTCGGCGACGAGCTCGACCAGTGCCGAGCGACGGGTGTCGTAGTCGCTCCCGGTCAGGTCGTCTCCTGCGCGCTCGAGCAGGTCGAAGACCATCAGGTGCACCGGAGTGGACCGGGCGGCCGCCTCGATCTCGCGCGGCTTCGTCAGCCCGCCGCGGGTCTGCAGGGCGCCGAAGTCGGGGCGCCCGCGAGCGTCGAGGGCGACGATCTCGCCGTCGAGCACGGCGTCGGCGGCGGCCTCGGCGAGCGGGGCGAGCAGGTCGGGGAACGCCGCGGTCAGGTCGTTGCCGTTGCGGCTCGTGAGGGTCGCGGTGCCGCCCTGCACCCGCACGAGAGCGCGGTAGCCGTCCCACTTCATCTCGATCGCGGCCCCGGGGTCCACGTCGCCGCGGCGTCCGGCCGTGGCGAGCATGGGGCGGTGGCGGCGCGGAGCGGAGTCCTCGGCCGGGCGGTCGGCGGAGGGTGCGGGGCGGGGAGCGGGCGACGCGGCGGACGCGGCCGCCCGGCCCCGTCGCTGCGTCCCGTGCCCGTGAGCGGGACCCGGCGCCATCAGGTGCAGGAGCCAGTTCTTCTCGGCGCCCTCCCTCGAGCCCGTGTGCAGCAGGGCGTAGCGACGGGGCTCGCCGCCGAGCCCGCCGTCGGGGCGGCCGGTCAGCACCGCGATCACCTCCTTCCCCTCGCGCCACTTCTCGAGCGCGTAGGTGCCCTCGTCCCAGATGCGCACCTCGCCGCCGCCGTACTCGCCGGCCGGGATCGTGCCCTCGAAGGTCGCGTACTCGAGGGGGTGGTCCTCGGTCTGCACCGCGAGCCGGTTCGGGTCGCCCTCCAGCGGCGGGCCCTTCGGCACCGCCCAGCTGACCAGGACGCCGTCGTGCTCGAGCCGGAAGTCGTAGTGCAGGCGCCGCGCGTGGTGCTCCTGGATGACGAAGGAGTCGCCCGAGGAGGAGCCCGCGGACCCCGCCTCGGGCACCGGCTCCGGCGTCCTCGACGCGTCGCGCATGCTGCGGTAGGTCGCCAGGCGGTCGGAGGAGGCGTCCGTCGCGGCGAAGCCCGCCATCCGCTCCGGGGTCGGCTCGAGCCCGGCACCCCGGGCGGCGAGCAGCGGGCGGAGGAGGTCGCCGTCGCTCCGCAGCCGCTCCACCACCTCGTCGGGCGACAGGTGGCGCAGGTCCTCGGCGCCCAGCTCCTCCCACGTCCGGGGCGCGGCGACGGCGGGCCGGAGGCGCCCGCGGAGGGAGTAGGGGGCGATGGTCGTCTTCGCCGCGCTGTTCTGGCTCCAGTCGACGAGGACCTTGCCCTCGCGCAGGGTCTTCTTCATGTCCGAGACGACGAGGTCGCGGTGGTCCGACTCGAGAGCGCGCGCCAGCTCGTGCGCGACCGCCGAGATCTGGTCGCTGGAGGCGGAGGCGTCCAGCGGGCAGTAGAGGTGGATCCCCTTGCTCCCGCTGGTCACCGGCAGCGGAGCCAGCCCCATCCCCTCCAACAGGTCGCGGGCGAGGAACGCGACCTCGGCGCACTCTGCGAGGCCCGCCCCCTCGCCCGGGTCGAGGTCGAGCACGAGACGGTCGGGCGGACGGCGCTCGCTGTCGGAGCCCACCCGCCACTGGGGGACGTGCAGCTCGAGCGCCGCCTGCTGCGCCAGCCAGGTGAGCCCGGCGACGTCGTCGACCAGCGGGTACTCGACGTCGCGCGACGAGTGCGCGAGCCGGGTCCGGCTCAGCCAGTAGGGGGCGGAGGAGGGGAGGTTCTTCTCGAAGAAGACCTCGCCCGGATGCTCGGCGGTGCCCACTCCGTCGACCCAGCGCTTCCGGGTGACCGGGCGGCGCGCGAGATGCGGCAGCATCGCGGAGGCGACGGAGGCGTAGTAGGAGAGCACGTCGGCCTTGGTGAAGCCCGTCTCCGGGTAGACGACCTTGTCGAGGTTCGTCAGCCGCAGCCTCCGCCCGCCGACCGAGACGATCTGCTGCGAGGCGGCCATCCCCCCATGGTGGAGGCAGGCGCGCGCCGAGGGAACCCCGGACCGTCGCGGGAACCCGCAGCGAGCCGCCTCCACGACTCGGGGTTCCCTCGGCGGCGGGGAGTAGCGTCGACGCACCACGTCCGAAGGAGCCCTCCGTGCCCGACACGATCGCCGACATCCCCCTCACCACGATCGACGGCACCACGTCGACCCTCGCCGACTACCCGCCCGTGCGGCTGATCGTCAACGTCGCCTCCCGCTGCGGCCTCGCCCCGCAGTACGAGAAGCTCGAGGCCCTGCAGAAGAGCTACGGGGAGCGCGGATTCACGGTCCTCGGCTTCCCGAGCAACCAGTTCCTCCAGGAGCTGAGCGACGAGGACAAGATCAAGGCGTACTGCTCGACGACCTGGGGGGTCACCTTCCCGATGTTCGAGAAGGTCCGCGTCAACGGCCGCTCGGCGCACCCGCTCTACGCGGAGCTCACCAAGGCGGAGGACGAGAACGGCAAGGCCGGCCGGGTGAAGTGGAACTTCGAGAAGTTCCTGATCACGGCCGACGGCACGGTCCACCGGTTCCGCCCGACGGTCGAGCCCGACGACCCGCGGATCGTCGACCTGATCGAGGCGTCGCTCCCCGCCTGATCCCGCTCAGCGGCGGGCGCGGGGCGGAGCACCCCGCCCGTCGCGGATCAGCGGTCGCGGAGCCCCAGGGCCGAGCGGGCGTCCGCGGGCTCGACGCCCTCGGGGCAGACGATGTCCGAGACGTCGAACGGCGTCGCGCGCGAGAACGGGATCATCTCGATCCCGTCGACGTGGCGCAGCAGCACGAGGCCGCCCTCGCCCTCGCGCAGGCTCCGGCGCACCTGGCGCAGGAAGATGCCGGCCATGTCGAGCTCGACGACGAAGGAGCGGCCGCTCACGTCGATCCGGCAGCCGATGACCGGCTGGGAGCCGACGGAGACGGAGTCCGGCACGCGGCGCGGCTCGATCGGCTGCTCCTTGCGGAGCGTCCGCACCGGGGTGAGGGTGGGCAGGCCGGTCGCTCGCGCGGTGTCCGTCATGGTCGTCTCCGTCCGTCGACGTCCACCGATGGTTCCGGGGACGTCTTCTCGACGGTACTTCGCGTCCCCCGCAGAGGGGACGGGGTTGACGGCCGTGCGATCAGGGGGCAGCGGGGCCCAGGAGCGGCGGAGCTCAGGAGCCCTGGCGCTGCTCCTCGGGCTCCGGCAGGACCGAGAGCTCGCCGTGCATGCTGGCGACGCTGAGCATCTGCTCGATCCACGCGCGGTTGAGCTTGGGCTGGTGCGCCTCGGTGAAGCGGAAGTGCAGCGGCACCGACGGGTGCAGCCAGACGGAGCTCCGGCCGTGTCCGGTGGAGGCGTCCTCCATCCACGAGAGCGAGAAGGCTTCGTTGCGGCGCAGCTTCGAGAGGACGGCGACCTTCAGGTGCGCGAGGACGCGCTCCTCGAATTCGATCTCGAGGTTCTGCGGTCCGTAGATGAGCGTGGCCACGGGCCCCCTTCGTTCATCGGGCCGGCCCTGGCGGACGGCTCCTCGGGGGACGGTATCCGCTCGGACCCCGGTGCGGGGAATCGGGCGGGAGACACGCCGGACCCCCATTGACAGTCCCGCGGACGGGACGTAGCACTGCCGGGCGTGCTGGGCGCCACGTTAGCCGACGCATGTAGCGAGAGTCGATGCTCCGTCGCGGATCTCCCGTCGGCCGGGGCCGGCCCGGGAGCGAGCGCGGGCACCTCCGGCTGCCGGCCGCGCCGCTCCGGATCCCGTCACGGCCCGGCCGGCGCGTCCCACCCCTCCTGCGGAGTCGCGCAGGTGCCGCGGAAGACGTACTGCGACGGCAGCTTCCGCTGGTGGGAGGACCAGTCGATCGCCGGCCGCCGCTGCTCCGGAGGCAGGTAGCCGAGCCGGTACACCGCCATCAGCTCCAGCTCGTCGGGCACGGCGAGCAGCGACTCGATCCGCGCCCACGCTCCCGGCACCTCCATCGGGAACGACACGAACTGGATCCCCATCCCCAGCTCGACCGTGCTCAGCCAGACGTTCTCCATCGCGGCGCCCATGCTGAACACCGAGTAGAAGGAGGAGAGCTCGCCCGGCCGGTACTCGGAGCGGTCGAGCATCACCCCGAGCAGCAGCGGCGATCCCGCGACGAGCCGGCGGTTCTCCTCGCCGAGCGTCTGCGGGACGCGGAGGGAGTTCATCAGGAACTGCCCGCGCTTCGTGAAGACCTGCTTCGTGAAGGGGCGGAGCGGAGCCGGCAGCTTGTCGAACAGCATCCCGTCGCGCCGCCGCTCCATCTCCTCGCTGCTGAAGCGGAAGTAGGGCTTGTAGCGCTCGAAGAACGTGCCGTTCGACATCGCGGTGGTCATGCTCTCGCCGCTGATCGCGGCGATCCGGTCGATCGTCTCGCGCTCCTCGACGAGCACGAACCGCCACGGCTGGCTGTTGAGCTGCGAGGGCGCCCGGCCGGCCACCTCCATCAGGAGCCGCTGGTGCTCCTCGGAGACGGGGTCGGGCAGGAACGCGCCGTTGGTGGTCTTCCGGCGCCGGACGACATCGAGGAACTCCATGCCTCGATCCTGCCCCGATCGATCGCGCAGAGGGGGGAGCGGCGGCGGCCCGGGGCGCGCGCGGTAGCATCGAGGGTCCTGTGCAGGCTCGAGGGAAGCGGTGGAACGGTGAAGACGAGGGTCATCTTCTACCTTCTCGGAGGTGTGTTCGTGCTCGGCGCGGGCATCAACTCGGTCGTGGGCAGCGGCTTCTCGGTGCCGAACCTGCTGACGATGCTCTGCGGCGCGCTGATCCTCGCGATCGCCGGCTGGCAGGCGCTGCGCTCGTACCGCTCCGACCCCGACCGCGACGTCGAGCCCCCGCGCTAGAAGCCGGGGCGCGTCAGCGCAGGGCTGACCCGGCCCTGAGACGCTGGAGCACTCCTCGGCGCCGCGCCGGCCGCCGCGTCCGCCCGAGAGCGGCGAGCACGAACGGAGCCGCCGCCAGCGCGATCGCCGGGTGCCGACGTCCGTGCGTCCCCGCGAAGGGGATCACCGCCAGCGGGACGGCGGCGGGAGCCAGCGCGGACGCGGCGCGGGGGTCCGACCGTCGCAGCGTCGCCCAGGCCAGAGCGGTGAGCGTCGACGTGCAGATGTAGAGCGCGTGATGGATCCAGTGCCAGCGGCCCGTGCGGAGAGCGCCGGTGGCGACGGCGCTGCCGAGGGCGCAGTTGGCGGAGTAGCTGACAGCGGCGGCGCGCAGCCAGAGCGGACCGGAAGCGCTCACCCTCCGCCGCGTCCTCACACCTCGCCCCGCGCGAGCAGCAGCCGGTAGGGCGCCGCGCGCTCGACCCGCCACCCCTCGGGCGCCACCGCCCGCAGCTCGCCGGCGGTGAAGCTGCGTCGCACAGACAGCGACCCGTCGTAGTGGAGGAACGAGCCGGCCGCGATCGGTCGCGTCGCCAGCAGGTAGGCCGTGTAGGCCAGCCGCGAGCGCTCGATGTCGTTGTGCAGTGCGCGCGGGGCCAGGCGCTCGCTGTCGGCGAGCAGGTCGGCGAGCGACTCCGGCGACAGGTGGTGCAGCACGTGGTTGGAGGTCACCAGGTCGAAGTGCTCGCCCTCGGCGACCAGGTCGGCGCTGCTCGCGCGGCGGAACTCGACTCCGGGCGGCGCGGGCGTCGACGTGGCGAACGCGGAGGCGCGCTCGTCCGGATCGACGGCGGTGATCGCCAGGCGGAGGCCGTCCTCGCGGGCCCAGCCGGCGAGGGAGCGGGCGACGTCGCCGCCTCCGGAGCCGATGTCGAGGAGGCGGAACGGCTCGTCGGGCCGCAGCAGCGGACGCAGGCGCGAGCGGTAGAGGCCACGCCACCCCGAGACCAGCCGGTTCACGGTGCCGAAGCGGGCGTAGGTGGCGTCGAGCAGGGTGCGGTCGCAGTCCGGGTCGTCCATCAGCTCCTGCTCGGAGACCTCGCGGTGGCGCAGGTCCGGCGCGAGAGGGGCTCGCGGAGTCACTCCCCGCCCCGCTTGGTGAGCAGCGCGAGCTCGACGGTGAGGCCGGGGCCGAACGCCATCGCGCCGATCCGCTCGCCGTCGGCCGCCTCGCCGTGCAGCAGGCGCCGCAGGATGAAGAGGACGGTCGCGCTCGACATGTTGCCGTTGGTCCGCAGCACCTCGCGCGACGGGGCCAGCTGCTCGTCGCTGAGGGCGAGCGAGGCCTGCACCTTGTCGAGGATGCTGCGGCCGCCGGGATGGATCGCCCAGCGCTGCACGTCGCTCCGCTCGACCTCGGCGCCGGCCAGCAGCGGGGCGACGGCCGCCTCGATGTTCGCTCCGATGATCGAGGGCACGTAGGTGCTCAGCCGCATCGAGAAGCCGTGGTCGCCGATCGTCCACGCCATCTCGGTCTCGCCCTCGTCGGTGAGCGTCGTGGCGAGCGCGTCGAGCTCGAGCACCGGGGTGCCGGGCGCGGCCTCGCGGGCGGTGACGACGGCCGCCGCACCGCCGTCGGCGAAGACGGAGGTCGCGACGATCTGCTCCGGGTCGTTGGAGCTCGTGAGGTGGATGGTGCACAGCTCGACCGCGACGACGAGGACGACCGCCTCCGGGTCGGCCTCGCAGAACTGGCGGGCGGCGCGCAGGCCGGGGAAGGCGCCGTAGCAGCCCATGAAGCCGAGGTGGAAGCGCTGCGTCGAGGGCGCGAGGCCGAGGCGGCGGACCAGCTGGTAGTCGGGCCCCGGGGCGTAGAAGCCGGTGCAGGAGACCGTCACCACGTGGGTGACGTCCTCGGGGGTCATCGACGCGGACGCGAGGGCGCGGCGGGCCGCCTCCGTGAAGAGCTCGGGAGCGCGCTCGGTGTAGACGGCGTTGCGCGCGGCCGTCCCCGGGTCGAGCACCAGGCCGCTCCCCGCGTCGTAGAAGACGCTCGCACCCTCCCGCTCGACCCGGTCGAGCTCGTCGACCACCGTGCTGCGGGTGTCGATCCCGGACGCGTCGAAGGCCGCGCCGATCAGGCGGGACCCGAGCCGGGTCATCGCGGGCTGGGACGCGAAGAGGTCGCGCACCTCGGACTGGCGCAGGACCGTGGTCGGCACCGCCGTCTCGATGCTGCGGATGTGCACACTCACCCGCAGGAACCTATCGCGGAATCCTGCGGGTGAGCGGTGCCCTGGAGCGTGATCAGAGGATCGGCTTCCCGCCGGTGACGGCGATCGTCGACCCGCTGATGTAGCTCGCCTCGTCGGAGGCGAGGAGGACGTAGGCGGGGGCCACCTCGGCCGGCTGCCCGGGGCGGCCCAGCGGGACCTGCTCGCCGAACTCGGCGACGGCCTCCTCCGGCATGGTCGAGGGGATGAGCGGCGTCCAGATCGGGCCGGGCGCGACGGAATTGGCGCGGATGCCCTTCTCGCCGAGCGCCTGCGCGAACGAGGCGGTGAGGCTGAGGATCGCCGACTTCGTGGCGGCGTAGGGGAGCAGCTGGTACGACGGCTGGTCGGACTGCACCGAGCTCGTCGCGATGATCGATGCGCCCTCCTTCAGGTGGGGCAGCGCCGACTTCACGAGGTGGAAGTAGGCGCTGATGTTCGTCGCGATCGTGCGGTCCCACTCCTCGTCCGGGATGTCGGTGACGCTCTCGCGGCTCATCTGGAAGGCGGCGTTGCTGACGAGCACCTCGAGGTGGCCGAAGCGCTCGACGGTCTCGGTGACGACGGCGCGGCAGTGCGCCGGGTCCTGCAGGTCGCCGGGGAGGAGCAGCGCCTCGCGGCCGGCCTCCCGGACCCACTTGGCGGTGTCCTCGGCGTCGTCGTGCTCGTCGAGGTACGAGATCGCGACGTCGGCGCCCTCGCGCGCGAACGCGATCGCGACGGCCTTGCCGATGCCGCTGTCGCCGCCCGTGATGAGGGCGACCTTGCCGCTGAGGCGGCCGGTGCCGCGGTAGGTGGTCTCGCCGTGGTCGGCCTTCGGCGTCAGCTCGGCCTCGGTGCCGGGCGGTGTCTGCTCGGGGGATTCCGGAGTCATGACTCTCCCTCTCGTGTCGTCGGTCGGTCCCTCCATGCAAGCGGGTGGGAGGGAGGGGGCGCAGGGGGTTGACGCCCGGACCGCTCCGTCGTGTCGTCAAGCCCGCGACACCGAGGGCTCCCTGGGTCTTGACTGAGCGTGTCGCCCTTCTTCGGGGCGCTCGGCCAGGAGGTTCGACATGAGCACGACAGACAGGGATCCGGCTGACGGCGGACTGCCGCGACGGGCAGAGGGCTCGGCGGCGGGCGGCACGGCGCGCATCGACTCCGCGGGGGATACGGGAGCGGCTGCGGCGACGGACCGCTCCGCGACTCCGGACCGTTCCGCCTCCTCGGACCGCTCCGCTTCGACGGACCGCTCCGCTTCGACGGACCGCTCCGACTCCGCGCATTCGGCTCCCGAGCACCGCGCGCCCGTCGACCCCGACTCCGCCGAGGCGAAGCAGGCCCGTGCGGCCGCGCGCAAGGACATCCACCAGCGCGAGCGCGACCGCTTCGGCGGCTTCAAGATCGGCTGCGCCTTCTTCGGCTGGCTCGCCGCCACCGGACTCGCCGTCCTCCTGACCGCCCTCGTCACCGCGATCGGGGCCGCCGTCATCGGCACCCAGGACGTCACCGGCGACCTCGCGGCCGACCCCGCCGCGTTCGGCTGGGCGGGCGCGATCGCCCTGCTGGTCATCCTCCTCGTCGCCTACTACTGCGGCGGCTACGTGGCAGGCCGCATGGCCCGCTTCAGCGGAGCGAAGCAGGGCGTCGGAGTGTGGGCCTGGGCGGTCGTCGTCGCGATCGTCGTGGGCATCGTCTCGGCGATCACCGGCGGCAGCCAGGCGCTCTCCGCGGTGAGCGGCTTCCCGACGATCCCCCTGGACGCCGGCGACGCCACGGCCGCGGCGGTCGTGACGGCGCTCGCCGCCCTGGTCGTCGCGCTGGTCGGCGCCGTGCTCGGCGGTCTCGCCGGCATGCGCTTCCACCGCCGCGTCGACCGCGAGGGCCTCTCCGGCCTCTCCGTCTGACGCTCCCGTCCCTCCTCCCTCCCCGGAAGCTGCCGCTCCGGTACGCCACGCACGCCGTGTCGCGCACCGGAGGGGCAGCTCACGGAGGGGAGGTAGGGTCCTTCGCGTGACGGGGGAGCGAGGGACGCGGCTGGCGGGCGAGCTGCGGGAGTGGGACGCGGGCGCGCTCGCGGACCTGCGGGACGAGTACCTGGCGTTCCTCGAGCAGCGCGGCGAGTCGGCGCTCGAGCGCGACGGCGGCCCCGAGCACGTCACGGCGAGCTGCTTCGTGCTCTCGCCGAATCTGGCGCAGGTGCTGCTCTGCTTCCACCGCAAGGGCCGGTTCTGGGTGCAGCTCGGCGGTCATGTCGAGCCCGGCGACGACTCCACGGCCGACGCGGCCCTCCGCGAGGCGCGGGAGGAGAGCGGAGCGGCACGGCTGCAGCCGCTCGGCGTCCTGCCCCTCGACCTCGACCGGCACGCGCTCGGCGACGGCTTCGGCCGCTGCTCCCGCCACTGGGACGTGGGCTACGGTGCGATCGCCGATCCTGACGCTCCGGTGAGCGTCAGCGACGAGAGCGACGACGTGTCCTGGTGGCCGGTCGACGCGCTGCCCGCCGAGGTGCCGCCGGGGTTCGCCGAGCGGCTGGCCGGGGCGCTCGCCGCGGCGCGTCTCCTCCGCGGTGCGGGGTCGCTCGGCGGCTGACCGAGGCCCGCCTCCACCCACTCCGCGTCCCGGCAGCGCGCCTGCGACGAGTCCTCCCCGTGACTCCGGCGCCGTGCGGCACGATGGGGCGATGAGCAGCACCGCTGACCCCGTCGTCGTCCTCGCCGGTGCGAGCGGATTCCTCGGGACGGACCTCACCCGTCGCTTCACGGCCGACGGCTGGACGGTGCGGAGGATCGGCCGCTCCGGGCCGGACGCGCGCTGGGGCGACACCGTCGGCATCACCCGCGTGCTCGACGGTGCGCGCCTCCTGGTGAACCTGGCCGGCAAGAGCGTCGACTGCCGGTACACCGCGGCGAACCGCGCCGAGATCCTCCGCTCGCGCGTGGCGACCACCGCGGAGCTGCACCGCGCGGTAGCGGCGGCCGCGACTCCTCCTCCGGTCTGGATGAACGCGAGCACGGCCACGATCTACCGGCACGAGGAGGAGCGGGCGAACACCGAGGACGAGGGCGTGCTCGGCGAGGGCTTCTCGGTCGACGTGGCGCGGGCGTGGGAGTCGGAGTTCTTCGCCGGGGAGACGCCCGGCGTGCGGCGCGTGGCGCTGCGGATGTCCATCGTGCTCGGAGACGGTCCGGCGACGGCGATCCTGCTGCGGCTGGCGCGGCTCGGGCTCGGCGGTCCGCAGTTCGACGGGCCGTGGCCCTCGACGCGCGCGCGCCGCGAGGCCGGCGTGCACCACGAGCACCGGCGTACCCGCGGCCGTCAGCACTTCAGCTGGATCCACGTGGAGGACGTCCACCGGTCGATCCGCTTCCTCGAGGAGTCGACCCTCGACGGGCCGGTGAACCTCGCGTCGCCGAATCCGAGCGACAACACCGAGCTCTCCCGGCTGCTCCGCGCCGCCGTGGGCCGCCGGATCGGCGTGCCGGCCCCGCGCTTCGTCCTCGAGCCCGCGACGCTCCTGCTCCGCACCGAGTCCGAGCTCCTGCTCAAGTCCCGCTGGGTCGTGCCCGCCCGCCTCGAGGACGACGGCTTCACCTTCGCGCACCCCCACCTCGCCGAGGCCCTCCGCACCCTGGCCTGACCCGCCCCCCGCGAGGCGACCGACCTCCGCCGCGAGCCCGTGTCGCGGAGGTCCGAGTCCGAGTGCGGATCCAACCGACCCCCGGCCACCCTCGAGGCGTCGACCGAGACGCGTGCCGAGCGTTTCGGATGCGCCGATCGCTCACCGAAACCCGGCCATTCTCCCAGCCGACTGCGCCACGCCGCGCGGGGAGCGGCGTGGCCGACATCACGCTGAGGTCGCGCTACTGCGCGACCTTCGCCGCGATGTCGCTCCGATACAGCCCGCCGTCGAGGTGGATCAGGTCGAGCGCGCGGTACGCCCGCTCCCGCGCCTCGGCGAAGTCGGCGCCGCGTGCGACGACGTTGAGCACGCGGCCGCCGGTGGCGACGAAGCTCCCGTCGACCAGCTGGGTCGCCGCGTGGGCGATGGTGACGCCGGGGACGTCCGCCGCCGCGTCGAGTCCGGTGATGGTCCGTCCGGTGACGGCGTTCTCGGGGTAGCCCTCGCTCGCGAGGACGACGGTGACGGCGACCTCGTCCGTGAACGCGGGCCACGGGACGGAGGCGAGCGCGCCGGTGGCCGCCGCGTGCAGCAGCGCGGACAGCGGGGAGGCGAGGCGCGGGAGGACGACCTGAGTCTCGGGGTCTCCGAAGCGGGCGTTGAACTCGATCACGCGCAGGCCCGCGTCGGTCACGATGAGGCCGCAGTAGAGGAGTCCGACGAAGGGGGTGCGCTCGCGCTCGAGCTGGCGGATGGTCGGGATGGCGACCGTGTCGATCACCTCGTCGACGAAGGCGCGCTCGCTCTCCCAGAGGTCGGCGAGCCAGGGGAGCGGGGAGTAGGCGCCCATGCCGCCGGTGTTCGGCCCCTCGTCGCCGTCGCTCAGGCGCTTGAAGTCCTGCGCGGGGGAGAGGGGGACGACGTCGTGGCCGTCGGAGAGGAGGAAGAGGGAGACCTCCTGGCCGGCGAGGAACTCCTCGATGAGGACGTCGCCGGACTGCAGCCAGAACTCGGCGTGCGCGATAGCCGCGCTGCGCGACTCCGTCACCAGGACGCCCTTGCCCGCGGCGAGGCCGTCGGCCTTGACGACCGAGGGGAGTCCGTACTCGTCGATGGCGCGGGTGGCGTCGACCAGGGTGGAGACGCGGGTTGCACGGCCGGTGGGCACGCGGGCCATGTCCATCACGCGCTTCGCGAAGGTCTTCGAGCCCTCGAGTGCGGCGGCGGCCCGGTCGGGGCCGAAGGTGGGGATGCGGCGCTTGCGGAGCGCGTCGGCGACTCCGGCGACCAGGGGCGCCTCGGGGCCGATGACGACGAGCTCGATGCCCTGCTCCACCGCGAAGTCGCTGACCAGCCGGGGGCTGTTCGTGTCGAAGTGGATGACCTCGACGTCGCGCGCGATGCCGGCGTTGCCGGGCGCCGCGATGATCTCGTGGTGCTCCTCCTCCGCGAGGAGAGCCGTGATGATGGCGTGCTCACGGGCACCCGAACCGAGGACGAGGATCTTCACCCTGACAGGATAGGGCGCCCCGCCCCGGGGCTGGTCCCTGTGACGTCCTCCTCCGCAGGGCGGCGCTGCGGACGCCGACACGCCGGGCGGAGCCCCGCGGGAGGCCTTCGGGAGCGAGCGGCGGCGGCAGGATGGGTGCATGGCCAAGGGCAGGATCGACGAGGCGAGCGGGCAGTCCGCGGTGCGGGCGGCGCTCGCCGGAGGAGCGGACCGGAACACGACGGCGACGGCGGTGCGGTTCCTCCTGCAGATCATCGAGACGAACGTCCCCGGACGCAGCGTCGAGGTGCGCGTTCCGCCGTTCGGCGCGGCCCAGTGCGTCGAGGGACCGGGCCACACCCGCGGGACTCCGCCGAACGTGATCGAGATGGACGCGGCGACCTGGCTGCCGCTCGCGACCGGCTCCCTGCCGTGGAGCGAGGGCCTCGCGAGCGGGCGGATCCACGCCTCCGGAGTGCGCGCGGACCTCACGCCGTTCCTCCCCATCCTGCGCGTCAACTGAGCGTCGGCGAGTTAACTTCTCGTAAACGCGGCGGCGAGCCGTCGTCGGATCGTTTGACCTGGGGTCCGCCGTCGGGTTGTCTGGGAATAACCCCCTCACGCGGCACGAATCCTCTCCGGATCCACCGCTCGATGCTTGGAGTCCCCTTCACGATGCGCAGTACTTCCCCGGGCCGACGCGGCCTCACCCGACTCCTCTCCGCGACCGCCGTCGGCGCCGTCGCCGGAGCGGCCCTCCTCGGCGCCACGCCCGCCGCGGCGGCCGAGGGCGATGTCGCCATCGACATCCTCTCGATCAACGACTTCCACGGGCGGCTCGCCGCCGACCGCGCCGTCGCCGGAGCCGCCGTGCTCGCCGGTGCCGTCGACTCCTACCGCGCCGCCAACCCGAACACGCTGTTCGTCTCGGCCGGCGACAACATCGGCGCCTCGACCTTCGTGTCGAAGGTGCAGGGCGACATCCCCACGCTCGACTCGCTCAACGCGATGGGCCTCGACGTCAGCACCCTGGGCAACCACGAGTTCGACCAGGGCCGCGCCGACGTCGACGGCCGCGTCGTGGACGCCTCGGCGTTCCCCTACGTGAACGCGAACCTCTACGACACCGCGACCGGCGAGCGCGCCTACTCCCCGTACGTGATCACCGAGCAGGACGGCGTCTCCGTCGCCTTCATCGGCGCGATCACCGAGGACCTCGGCAAGCTCGTCAGCCCCGCCACGATCTCGACGCTCTCCATCGAGCCGATCGCCGAGAACGTCAACGAGGTCGCCGCGCAGCTCCAGGACGGCGACGCCGCCAACGACGAGGCCGACGTGGTCGTCCTGCTCCTGCACGAGGGAGCCGACGCCGACGCGGCCGAGCTGAACACTCCGGAGGCGGACCCCAAGTTCGGCGCGATCGTCAACGCGGTCGCCCCGAACGTCGACGCGATCGTCTCGGGCCACAGCCACCAGGAGTACGACGCGGGCATCGACGCGGGCCGGGCCTTCCCGACCGTCGTGTCGCAGACCGGCAGCTACGCCGAGAACATCGGCCGCATGTCCCTGACCGTCGACCCGGCGACCAAGCAGCTCACCTCGCTCACCAGCGAGGTCGTGCCGCTGACGAAGGTCGTCGACGACCCGACCTCCGACGACCCGGCCAAGACGATCGTCGTCGGCGCCTTCGAGCCCGACCCCGAGGTCGAGACCATCGTCGCCGACGCCCAGGCCGTCGCCGTCCGCGAGGGCAGCGTGAAGGTCGGCACCATCACCGAGGACATCTCGCGCGCCTACCGCCCGGACGGCACCACGACCAACCGCGGCTCGGAGTCGACCCTCGGCAACCTCGTCTCGGACGCCCAGCTGTGGGCCACCCGTGAGCTCGGCACGCAGATCGCCTTCTCGAACGCGGGCGGCCTGCGCGACGATCTGTCCTACACCGCGACTCCGGACCAGCCCGGCGACGCGGACGGCGTGGTCACCTACGCCGAGGCCTCCGACGCCCAGCCCTTCGCGAACACCCTGGTGACCCTGCAGCTGACCGGCGAGCAGATCTCCGACCTGCTCGAGGAGCAGTGGGTGGGCAGCTCCAGCCACCCGCAGCTGAACCTCTCCACCTCGAAGGACCTCACCTACGTCTTCGACGCGACGGCGCCCGAGGGCTCGCGCATCTCGCAGGTGTTCTTCCAGAACGAGCCGATCGACCCGGCCGCGACCTTCACCGTCGTGACCAGCAGCTTCCTCGCGAGCGGCGGCGACGGCTTCAGCACCTTCACCGAGGGCACCGGCACGGCCGACTCCGGCCGCATCGACCTGGACGCCTTCGTCGGCTACATCCAGGACCTCGGCACCGTCAGCCCCGACCCCGTGCAGCGCACGATCGGCCTGACCGACAACGTCCCGGACTCGGGCGAGTACGCGGTCGGCGACACCATGACCGTCGACCTCTCCTCGCTCCTGTTCAGCACCGGAGCCGCGGCCGACACCACCGTGACCGCGAGCGTCGACGGCACCGTCGTCGGCACCGCGACGATCGATCCGACCCGGGCCGTCACCGACGACTCGACCGGTCGCGCCTCGTTCTCGGTCCCGATCGACGAGAGCCTGGCGGGCGGCGCGCACACCGCGACGTTCGCGCTCGACACCACCGGCACCGAGATCAGCGTCGGCTTCGCCGTCGCGGCCGGTGCCGGAGCGGGCACCCCGACTCCCGGACCGACCACGGAGCCGACGCCCGCGCCGACCACGCCGCCCACCACGGGCCCCGCGCCGACGCCGACCACTGCTCCGGTCGCCGGCTCGCACCACCTCGCCGAGACCGGAGTGGACGCGACCCCCGCGTTCGCCGCAGGGATCGCCGCTCTGCTGCTCGGTCTGGGCATGACGGTCGCGCGCCTGCGCCGCCGCACCGCCGCGAAGTAGCCGCACCGCGCGCACGACGGGCCCTCGACTCCGGTCGGGGGCCCGTCGTCGTGTGCGGGGCGAGCCGATGGTCGACCCCCGGGAGCCGCGGCGGGGAGGCGCTCCCCGAGGAGCGGCACCAGCCCCCGGAGACGCGAGAACGCCGCCTCCCGGTCGGGAGACGGCGTCGGAACGCGATGAGGTGCTGTCGCGGAGCGGCGGGGCTCAGTGCTGCGCGGGGACCTGACGGTAGCCGTCGCGGCTGGCGACGAGCACCGTCGACACCGTGCCCCATGCGGCGAGGCCACTGAGGACGACGAGGATTGCGATGCTCATGAGTGTTCTGCCTTTCGTTGCGGCGGCTTCTGATCGATCCGCCGGGATGCTGTGTACAACGTCCAGTGTCCGGCCGCGTGTTCCGTAGGACAATCGAACTGTTCTTGCCCTGACGTGTAGTTTCTCTACATGGACGTGCGACGGCTGGAACTGCTCCGCGAGCTCTCGATGCGCCGCTCGATCACGGCCGTGGCGGAGGCGACGCACCGCACGCCCTCCGCGGTCTCGCAGCAGCTCAAGGTGCTCGAGCGCGAGGCCGGCGTGCCGCTGATCGAGCGCTCCGGCCGCGGCGTGGTGCTTACGGCGGCGGGACGCGAGCTCGCCCGGAGCGCCACCGAGATCGCGATCGCGCTCGAGCGGGCCGACGCCGTCTGGCAGACGTTCAAGAACAACCCGATCGGCGAGGTCACCATCGCGACCTTCCCCACTGCGGGCCAGATGCTCCTCCCGAACGCGCTGGTCGCGCTCCGCAGCGTCGAGGGACTCGTCGTGCAGTGCGAGGACGCGGACCCCGGCACCGACGAGTTCGCCGACCTGACCGCCGACTTCGACATCGTGCTCGCCCACTCGCCCACCGGCAGAAGCGCCTGGGCCGGTCGCGGCCTCGCGATGGCGGAGCTGATGATCGAGCCCCTCGACATCGGCCTGCCGGCCGGGCACCGCCTCGCGGACCGGGCGAC
Organism: Rathayibacter sp. RFBD1; assembly: GCF_002932915.1. Classification (NCBI taxonomy): domain Bacteria; kingdom Bacillati; phylum Actinomycetota; class Actinomycetes; order Micrococcales; family Microbacteriaceae; genus Rathayibacter; species Rathayibacter sp. RFBD1. The sequence goes on along the minus strand of NZ_PSWQ01000006.1, from coordinate 61,272 downwards.
GGTCTCGGCGGCGGATCTGGTCGGCGAGACCTGGATCGGCGTCCCGGACGGGTTCCCGTTCGAGCGCGTGATGCAGGACATCGAGACCGCGTCCGGCGAGGCGGTGCGGGTGGAGCAGCGCTTCGCGTCGACCCGCGTGACGGAGGCGTTCGTCGCGGCGGGCCTGGGCATCGCGGTGCTCCCGCGCTACACGGCGGGCGGCGCGGGAGTGGTGGTGAAGCCGCTCCGCGGGGTGAACTCCGTGCGGCACATCGTCGCGCTGATGCGGCCGGATCGGGCGGAGCGGCTCTCGGTCCGCACCGTCGTCCGCGAGCTGCGCGCGCAGGCGGGCCGGCTCGTGCACGCGCTCTGAGCGATCACGGTGCCGTGCCCTCGCCCGCGCGGGGGAGAATGGAGGCATGAGCGATCCCGCCCGCCCCGAGGTCACCCGCGAAGAGGTCGACGTCCGCCGCTCCCCGCGCGTCTGGCGCATCCTGACCCTCGGCGTCGGGCTCGGAGCGATCGCGGCCTTCGTGCTGACCTTCGCGCTGCCCGAGACGCAGGGCTTCTCCCGCGGGCAGGTCTTCGGCTTCAGCCTGCTGCTCTTCGTGACGCTGTTCGGCGCTCTCGCGGGGCTCGTCGTGGTGCTGCTCGACCGGGTCGTCGGCCGGAAGGTCGTCCGGACCACCGCCGAGCGGATCGTCGAGCGCGAGGACGCGGCCGAGGAGCCCGTGGCCGAGGAGGCCCTGCCCGACGCGCGGACGACGTCCGACGAGGACGACCCGCAGACGGGATCCGACCGGGTCTAGCCGGCGGAGGCGGGCCGCCCTGCGGCCGCTGCACTCCGCCCTGCGCTGAGGGTCCCGCCCGCGGCTCGCGCTCGCGGACGGGACCGCGGCGTCAGCGTCCCCGGCGCGACGAGGAGCGGCGGCTGCTGCTCGCGCTGGACGTCGGGCGCTTGGCGGCGGCGCGCTTGGCCTTCTGCGACTTCGAGATCTTCTTGGCCACGAAGGTGAGCAGGAACGGAAGGATTCGGTAGATCACGGGGGACTCCTCGGGTGCATGCGCGCGGGGCCGCGCACCCTCCGATCATGGAGCGGCGCACGGATCCGCGGCACCCGTTGCGCCGCGCCCAGCGCTGTGCAGAGCTCAGCTCAGCTGCGTGCGCTCCACCCAGTCGAGGTACTCCGGGGTGACGGTGCCCGTGACGTACTCGCCGGTGAAGCAGCTGGTCTCGAGGTCGGTGACGTCCGAGCCCTCGAGGATCGCCGCCTTCATGTCGGCGACCTCCTGGTAGATCAGCTGGTCGGCGCCGATCGCCTCCGAGATCTCGGGGATGCGGCGGTTGTGGGCCACGAGCTCCTGGCGCGAGGGCATATTGATCCCGTACACGTGCGGGTAGCGCACGGGAGGCGCGGCGGATGCGAAGGTGACCGTGTTCGCGCCGGCCGCGCGGGCCATGTCGACGATCTCCTTGGAGGTGGTGCCGCGGACGATCGAGTCGTCGACGATCAGGACGTTCTTGCCCTTGAACTCGCTCGACATCGCGTTGAGCTTCTGCCGCACCGACTTCTTGCGGACCGCCTGCCCGGGCATGATGAACGTCCGGCCGACGTAGCGGTTCTTGTAGAAGCCCTCGCGGTACTCGATCCCGAGCTTCTGCGCGACCTGCATCGCGGCGGGGCGGGAGGAGTCGGGGATCGGCATGACGACGTCGATCGCTCCGCCCGGGGTGTACTGCGCGATGGTGTCGGCGAGGCGGTCGCCCAGGCGCAGGCGCGCCTCGTAGACCGAGATGCCCGACATCACGGAGTCGGGGCGGGCGAGGTAGACGTACTCGAACGAGCACGGGATGAGTCGCGGGTCCTTCGCGCACTGGCGGCTGGCCATCCGGCCGTCGGGAGTGATGAAGACCGCCTCGCCGGGAGCGACGTCGCGGACGATCTCGAAGCCCTGCGCCTCGAGCACGAGCGACTCGGAGGCGACGACCCAGTCGTCCGGCGCCCCGGTGTTGCTGCGGCGGCCGACGATGAGCGGGCGGATCCCGAAGGGGTCGCGGAACGCCAGCAGCCCGACGCCGGCGATCAGCGCGATGGTGGCGTAGGAGCCCTCGACGCGCTCGTGCACGCGGGCGACGGCGTCGAACACCTCGTCGGCGTCGAGGTCGCGGCCCGACATCGAGGCCTGCAGCTCGTTCGCCAGCACGTTGACCAGCAGCTCCGTGTCGGAGGTGGTGTTGAGGTGGCGGCGGTCGATGCGGAAGAGCTCCTCGGTGAGCTCGCGCGTGTTCGTGAGGTTGCCGTTGTGGACGAGGATGATGCCGTACGGCGCGTTCACGTAGAACGGCTGGGCCTCCTCCTCGCGCTCGGCGTTGCCCTTCGTCGCGTAGCGCACGTGGCCGAGGCCCATGGATCCGAGCAGCGAGCGCATGTCGCGGGTGCGGAACGCCTCGCGGACCTGTCCCGCGGCCTTCTTGATGTGCAGAGTGCTGCCGTCGGCGGTCGCGATGCCGGTCGAGTCCTGGCCGCGGTGCTGCAGGAGGGAGAGGCTGTCGTAGATGGACTGGTTGACCGGTCCGGAGGACACGATCCCAACGATTCCGCACATGCCGGAGGGGCTCCCAAGGGGATAGCAGGGGGGTTTGACGGTCCATCCTGGCACGCGGGGGACTCATCCCCTAATGGTTCGCCGTGGGCGGATCCGTGGTCGCGGGGGTGCTCAGGGCGGGGCCGACCGGCGGATCGGCCGGGCGGTCGGTCGGGGAGCCGCGCGGCCGCTCAGCTGCTCGGAGCCGTCCAGGCGCCGGCGAGGCTGCGGTCCAGGACGCGGCGCCAGCCCTGCGGAGCCGCGGACTCGCGGCTGGTCGTGCCCGCCATCCAGAGCAGGGCCATCAGGTCGTCGTGGGTGAAGTCGGGGGAGAGGGATCCGTCGCGGTGGGCGGCCTCGACGAGATCCCGGCCGAGCTCGATCGAGCGGTCGCAGGCCTCGATGAGGGCGACTGCGTCGGGGAAGCGGCGCAGCATCGCGTCGTTGAGGGCGGGGTCCTCCAGCTGGAGGTCGATCATCCCGGAGACGAAGCGCTCCAGGCGTCCGCGGGAGGACCGCTCGGCGAGAGCGCGCTCGGTCAGGCCCTTCAGCTTCTCGCCGGCGACGGCCGGGACGACGGCGTCGATGAGCTCCTCACGGGAGCCGACGCGGTTGTAGAGGGTGCCGATGCTCACGCCGGCGTGACGGGCGATGTCCTCGAGGGGGGCGGCCAGGCCGCGGGAGCCGAAGACCTCGAGGGCGGCGGCGTGCAGCTTCTCGACGTTCCGCTGCGCGTCCCGGCGCAGGGCCTTCTGCTCGTCCACGTGATCCTCCCGATGATCTTGAGGTGCCACTCAACTTATGGCGCAATGATTCTTGAGGCTGACCTCAACTTAGCAGCCCCGCTCATCGCGCCCCGGGGCGCACGACGACAGGACCCCCATGCCCCTTCTCACCGTCATCGGCGCGGGCCCCGGCCTCGGCCTCGAGATCGCCCGCGTCTTCGGCCGGGCCGGCTTCACCGTCGCCCTCGTCTCGCGGAACCAGGAGAAGCTGGACGGCCTGGCCGCCCGCCTCGCCGAGGAGGGCATCGAGGCGACGGGGTTCGCCGCCGACATCGCGCAGCCCGAGACCCTGACCGCCGCGCTGCGGGCGATCCGTGCCGACCTCGGTCCGATCGACGTCCTCGAGTTCTCCCCCGCCGACTCCGCTCTCACCCCGGTCGGCGTCCTGGACGTCACGCCCGAGAACCTGCAGCCGCAGATCGACTTCTACCTCGGCGGCGCGCTCCGCGCCGTCGGCGAGGTGGTTCCGGACATGATCGCCGCCGGCAGCGGGACGATCCTCGTCACCACCGGCGGCGGCTCCGTCGCCCCGCACGCGGCGCTGGCGAACATCAACATCGCCGCCGCGGGCCTGCGGAACTGGGTCCTCAACCTCCACTCCGCGCTCGAGCCCCGGGGCGTCTACGCCGCCCACGTGGCGATCACCGCGCTCATCGACGGCGGCCACCCGGACGCGGCGGCCGAGGTCATCGCCCGGTCCTACCTCGACCTCCACCGCAGCCGCGACCGCGCCGAGCTGCACTACGTCGCCTGGGACGCGTGACCGCGGGCGCGGAGCGGGAGCCGCCGGTGCGGCGGACCCGGATCCGCGCCGCGGCGGGAGAGGGCAGTCGGTAGGGTCGTCGCGTGAGTGATGAGACGAGCAGCTACGCCCGCGCAGGAGTCGACACGGCGGCGGGGGACCTCGCCGTCGAGCTGATGAAGTCGGCGGTGTCGGCGACGCACGACAGCCGGGTCCTCGGCGGGGTCGGCGGCTTCGCGGGCCTGTACGACGTCTCCTTCCTCCGCGACTTCCACGCCCCCCTCCTCGCGACCTCGACCGACGGCGTCGGCACCAAGGTCGCGCTCGCCCAGGCGATCGACAAGCACGACACCATCGGGCAGGACCTCGTCGGCATGGTCGTCGACGACATCGTCGTGGTCGGCGCCCGCCCGTTCTTCATGACCGACTACATCGCGTGCGGCAAGGTCGTCCCGGCCCGCATCGCCGACATCGTCGCCGGCATCGCGCGCGCCTGCTCCGAGACGGGCACCGCGCTCGTCGGCGGCGAGACGGCCGAGCACCCGGGCCTGCTCGGACCCGACGACTACGACGTGGCGGGCGCGGCGGTCGGCGCGATCGAGGCCGACCAGGTGCGCGGCGCCGACCGCGTGCGCGACGGCGACGTCGTGGTGGCGATGGCCTCCTCCGGACTGCACTCGAACGGCTACTCGCTCGTGCGCCACATCCTCGCCGAGCGCGGCATCGGCTTCACCGACCGCTCCGAGGAGCTGGGCGGCGTGGTCGGCGAGGTGCTGCTGGAGCCGACCCGCCTCTACACCCGGCCCCTCCTCGACCTGCTCGACGACGCCGAGCTCGGCCCGGCCGTCCACTCCATCAGCCACGTCACCGGCGGCGGGATCGCGGCGAACCTCGCGCGGGTGCTGCCGCGCGGCTCCTGGGTCGAGGTCGAGCGGGCGAGCTGGAGCCCGTCCGACGTGTTCCGCGCGCTCGCCGGGATGTCCGGCGCGACGCTCGAGAGCACCGAGGGCACCTGGAACCTCGGCATCGGCATGTTCGCCGTGGTCGCGGCGGAGGCGGCCGACGGCGTGATCGCACGCCTCGAGCGCTCGGGCGTCCCGTCGTGGGTCGCGGGCCGCGTCTCGACGGCCGCGCGCGGGTTCGAGGGCTTCGAGCAGGGCGCGAAGGGCGTCGACGGCGGAGCGGTCCGCCTGGTCGGGTCCTACGCGGGCTGATCCCCGGAGGCGCCGCGGATCAGCGCGGTGCGGCGTGCGCGCGCTCCCAGGAGTGCTCGTGCCGAGTCAGCAGCCACGAGCCCGCAGCGCAGAGCGCGCAGGCGGCCGCGGTGGCGAGCAGGGCGGTCGCCCAGGTCGGGGCGTCGCGGCTGACGAGCAGGTTCGCACAGGCGACCAGCACGCCGAGGCCGGCGCCCGCGCTGGTGCCGAGCACGAACGGGCCGTCGCGGCGGCTCGCGACGCGCACCGCGACCATGCCGGCGACCGCTCCCGCGCCTCCGACGACTCCGATGCCCGCGCCGGAGGCCGCTCCCATGAGCAGGCCGAAGCTCACCAGCCCGGGCGGGCCGTCGGCGGCGAGGACGCCGGGCAGGTAGAGGACCAGGGCGACGGCGGCGCCGACCGCGCCGCCCACCAGGATCGCGCCGACCAGCAGGGCGGCGGTGACGTAGCCGACCCGCGCGACAGGCCGCGCGGATCCTCCGGGTTCGAACATTCGCGGCTCCATCGACGCGGCCCGCGGGGCAGCGGGCGGTCCTCGGACAGTACGCCCGAACGCCCCTCGGCGGAACCGTCGCCGGGGATCGGCGGGGCTAGCGCCGGAGGGTCTCGCTCGGGAGCTCGCCGAACCGCGTCGCGTAGTGCTGGGCGAAGCGGCCGCCGCTGATGAACCCCCAGCGTGCGGCGACGTCGCCGACCACCAGCGAGCCGATCGATCCGGCCGAGAGCTCCTCGTGCGCGCGCTCGAGGCGGACGTCGCGCAGGTAGTGCCGCGGGGTCTCGCCGAAGGCGCGCTGGAACGCCAGCTGCACGCCGCGGACCGTGAGCCCGGCCGCGTCGGCGATGTCGGCCACTCCGAGGGGCAGATCGGCGTTGGCCTGCACGAACTCCACGGCCCGTCGGAGGCGCCGAGCGCTGACCGAGGGCGGCACGGCCGGCAGCGGGGCGATGCGGTGGGCGAAGGTCTGCAGGGCGGCGAGCGCGGCGATGCGGGCGACGCCGTCGCGCTGCAGCACGGTGGGCGTGTGCGGGGAGGCGAGGGTGTCGCGCAGGAGCCGGATCGCGGCCCACCAGGCGGTCGTGTCGCGCGCCACGGGGGCGAACCGCAGCGGGCCGGGCTCGGTGCCGTGCAGCTCGGCGGCGATCGCCTCGAGGTGGGCGGCCTCGAAGTGCACGAGCGCGTCGCGGTACTCGAGGGCCTCGAAGCCGAAGGGCCGGCCGCTCGGGAACATGGCCGGGCGGCCGACGACGAGGCGGTGCTCGTCGCGCCCCAGGTCGAGGGAGGCGCGCCCCGCGGTCAGCCAGAGGGCGACGTAGACGTCGCTCGGGGCCACCGTGCCGCGCACCCGGCCCAGGAAGGAGGCGGAGTGGAGGCTCACGGGCCCGGGCCCGGTCGTCGTGTAGCGGAACGCGAACGGCACGACCGAGCGCTCGGCCCGGAAGCCGGAGCCGTTGTACGAGCCGGCGTAGAACTCGCGCGCCTCGTCGAGGTCGCTCCCGCGACGCTCCGACTGCCACACGGGCAGCCGTGCGGGCGGGGAAGTGCTCATCCGGTCAGTGTCCCAGGGGGCACCGACATTCTGCACTCAGTGGCGGAAAGCGGGAGAACGTGCTCAGCCGAGCGACCCGCGCTCCAGGTCGGGTCCCTCACCCGCCGGATTCCCGTCCGCACGCGAAACGGGGCCGCCCCGAGGGAGCGGCCCCGATTCACGGGAGGAGTCACGCACGCTTCTGGTGCGGCTCCTCGACGAGGTCCGTGTCGTCGCCGTCGTCCTCGGCGTCGATCCACTTCGAGTAGTCCGGCTCGTCCGGGTGGCTGAGCTCGCGCTCGAGCGCGCTGTAATCGACCGCCGGGCTGAACGACTTCAGCTCACGGGCGATCTTGGTGTTCTTCGCCTTCTGACGGCCGCGCCCCATGGGTGACCCCCTCACGATGACAGGCCAGACGGGCAGTGAGCCGGCTGGGGAAAAGAGCAGACAGGGAAAGTTGAAATCTACGCGGTAGTTTAGCAGACGGGGGACACGCCACCCCGGGCCTCGATCTGCCGGACGGCCGCCCATCCTCGACCGCGTCAGGAGCACCGTGGACAGCGTCGCCCCACCGCGTCCCGTCGTGGTGATCGGCGCGGGCCAGGCGGGTCTGTCCGTGGCCTACTACCTGCGCCGTCTCGGCCTCGTCCCCGGGCGCGACCTGATCGTCCTCGACCGCGGTCCGGAGCCCGGCGGGGCCTGGCAGTTCCGCTGGGAGGCCCTGCGGCTCGGCTCCGCGCACCGCGTGCACGATCTCCCGGGCATGGAGCGGATGGGGCTCTCGTTCCGCACGGCCGATCACCGGCGACCGGCACGGGACGTGGTCCGCGAGTACTACGGGCGCTACGAGGAGGAGCTCGGTCTCGAGATCCGCCGTCCGGAGTCGGTGCGGCGCGTCACGAGTGCGACGCCGCACGACACGGGGTCGCCGCTCGTCGTCGAGTCCGACCGCGCGGTCGAGCGCGCGAGCCTGCTCGTCAACGCGACCGGCACCTGGGGATCGCCCTTCGTCCCGCACTACCCCGGGCGCGACCGCTTCCGCGGCGTGCAGATCGACCCGACCGAGTACGTCCGCGCCGAGGACTTCGCCGGGAAGCAGGTGCTCGTGGTCGGCGGCGGCACCTCGGCGATCGGCTTCCTGCTGGAGCTCGAGCGGGTGGCGCGCTCGCTGACGTGGGCGACGCGGCGACCGGTGGTCTACCACGACGGCGAGCAGCTGGCGATGGAGTCGGCGGTGGAGGCGGTGGCCGAGCAGGACCGCGCCGCCCGCGCAGGCCTGCCCCTCCCGAGCATCGTCGGCGGCACGGGCGTGCAGCGCACCCGCCGGGTGGTCGCCGGGATCGAGCGCGGGCTCCTGCACGAGCGGGGGATGTTCTCGTCGATCGAGGAGGAGGGCGTGCGCTGGCCGGACGGCTCCTTCACGCGCGCCGATGCGATCATCTGGGCGACGGGCTTCCGGCCGGAGCTGCGCCACCTCGCTCCGCTCGGGCTGCGCGAGCGCGAGGGCGGCATCGCGGTCGCCGACGGAGCCTCGCTGACGGATCCGCGCGTCTTCTTCGCCGGCTACGGCCCGACGGCCTCGACCATCGGGGCGAACCGCTCGGGCCGGCGCATCGCGCGCGCGGTCGTGGCGCGCCTGCCCTGAGCGCGCCTGCCCTGAGCCGGCCTGATCTGAGCCGGTCCGCCCTGAGCGGCGCGGCGCCTCAGATCCTGCCGTCCCAGTCCACCGGCACCACGGAGCCGCGGTAGCGGATCCCGTCCACGCGGATCGGCCCGGCGAGCGCGGGCGAGAGCGGCGCGACGACCAGGGTGTCGCCTCCGGGAGCGAGCCCCAGCGCCGCCGACAGCACGGCGACGGAGGCGGCCGCCGACCAGGCCTGCGGTCGGCAGGCCGCCGGGTACGGCACCGGCGCGTGCACCTCGGCGGCGGGGTCGCCCGAGTGCAGCTCGGGCATCCGGTAGCCGAAGCCCTCGGCCGCGGCGATCAGTCCGCGCGAGAGGGTCGTCGCCTCCGCCCCGAAGCCCTCCCGGGCGAGCCCGGTGACGGCGATCGCGGTGTCGTGGGCCCAGACGGAGCCGCCGTGGTACGACAGCGGCCAGTAGCCGCCCGAGCCGGTGTCCAGGGTGCGCAGGCCGAAGCCCGAGTCGAGCCCGGGGGAGACCAGCAGCTCGGCGACCCGGGCGGCGTGCTCGGGGGAGAGGATGCCGGTGCCGAGGAGGTGGCCGAGGTTGCTGGTGATCGTGTCGACCGGGCGCCCGGCCGCGTCGAGCGCGATCGCCGGGTAGCCGCCGTCGGCGTCGTCGATCCAGAACGCCTCCGCGAAGCGCGCCTTCAGCGTCGACGCCGCCTCGCGCCACTCCGAGCCGTCACGGCCGAGGTGCTCGAGCAGCGCCGCTCCGCCGACCATGGCCTCGTGGGCGTAGGCCTGCACCTCGCAGAGCGCGATCGGACCCTCCGCGAGCGTGCCGTCGCGCCACTGGATCGAGTCGCCCGAGTCCTTCCAGCCCTGGTTGGCGAGGCCGTGCCCCGTGGTGTCGACGTACTCGAGGAACCCGTCGCCGTCGGAGTCGCCGTCGTCGCGGAGCCAGCGCAGCGCCGCCTCCAGAGCGGGCAGCAGCTCCTCGACCTCGTCGTCCGGGAGCCCCCAGCGCCAGGCGTCGTGGAGGAGGCAGACCCAGAGCGCGGTGGCGTCGACCGTGCCGAAGTAGAGCGGGGGCAGCGAGACGCCCTCGCCGGGGATCTCGAGGGTCGTGGCGCGCAGCTCGTGCATGATCCTGCCCGGCTGCTCGGCGGTGTCCGCGACGTGGCGGGTGCCCTGCAGGCCGGCCAGGACGCGGAGGGTGGAGGCGGCGATCCCGGTCCCGAGGGGGAGGAGCATCCGCGCCGCCCAGATCGAGTCGCGGCCGAAGAGGGTGAAGAACCACGGCGCTCCCGCGGCGAGGAAGGGCTCGCCGGGGCGCTCCACGGTGACCATGCGCAGGGCGTCGAGGTCGTCGAGCGCGGCGCGGCACCAGGAGGCGAGGCGGGAGTCGCCGGTCTCGAGCGCGGTCCCCGCCCATTCGGCCGGTCCGGACGCGGCGGCGACCACGGCGGAGGCGTCCTCCGCGGCGACGCTCCACACGACCTCGACGCTCCCGCGGGCCGGGACCACGACGCTCCAGGTGAGCACCGTGCCCGAGATCGAGGCGCCGGGCGCGCGCAGCTCGGCGCGGACCGGGCCGTGGGTCCAGTCGAGGCCGCCGTCCACCGGAGCGGTCGCGAAGGAGGGCTCGTCGCGGAGCCCCGCCTTCACCACGTGCACGAGCGAGAAGTCGGGGTCGAGGGTCAGCTCGACGGTGGTCGCGACCTCGTCGGGGAGCGCCGACTCGAGGCGGATGCTCTCGCGGACGCCGCCGGCGGAGACCTCCCGCGAGCGGACCACGCGGATCCGAGGGTCCGCGGCGGCGTCGTCGAGATGGCGGGCGAGCGCGGTGAAGCGGGCGGAGGAGGCGCCGTCGCGGCCGGTCGCGATCGCCTCGAGCGCCGCGCCGCCCACGCGGAGCGAGGCGCCCGCGAGCACGCGCACGTCGCCGAGGTAGAGCCCGTGCACGGGGCGGGAGCCGACCTCGCCCGCCTCGTCCGACCACAGCTGCACGGGTGCGCGGAGCAGGACGAGGGAGTCGTGGAGGAGGGGCTGGCGGGGCGGGGTCTGTCGGTCGTCGCGCTCGGTCGTCACGGTCGACTCCTCACTGGATCGTCGGTGCTGGGGGCGTGCCGCCGATCGTCCTCCGCCGGCTCCGGGAGTGCCGGAGCGTGGCGGACGGTTGACAGCTGCGTCGTCGGAGGTAACCTTACCGAAGGATTTGATCGATCAAACCGGTGGATCCCGTCGGGTTGGAACGATCAAGAGCACGTCGAGGAGGACGCATGGCACTGCCGACCGTCGAGGACGTCGCCCGTGCCGCCGGCGTCTCGCGCCAGACCGTGTCGAACGTGCTCAACAGCCCGCACATCGTCCGCGACAGCACCCGCGAGCGCGTCGAGAAGGCGATCGGCGACCTCAACTACCGGCCGCACGCCTCGGCCCGCCGCCTCCGCACCCGCAAGTCCGGCACCATCGGTGTCCGGATGGACCGCGTGCTCGACGGCATCTCCGGCAGCCTGCTCGACCGCTTCCTCCACGCCGTCACCGAGCAGGCCGATGCGCGCGGCATGCGCATCCTCCTCTACACGGCGAAGAGCCCGGAGGAGGAGATCGAGCGGATCGGGCGCCTCCGCGACGGAGCCGACGTCGACGCCTTCGTGCTCACCTCCACCTTCTACGGCGACCCCCGGACCGCCTGGCTGATCGAGCAGGCCGTGCCCTTCGTCACCTTCGGCCGCCCCTGGGGCGTCGACGACCGCAACGACCCGCAGCACCTCTGGGTCGACGTCGACGGCGCCGCCGGGCTCGCCCAGGCCACGGCGCACCTCGCCGACAGCGGCTGCTCCCGCATCGGCTTCCTCGGCTGGCCGAGCGGATCCGCGACCGGCGACGACCGCCGCAGCGGCTGGGAGCGGGTGCACCGCGAGCGGTTCCCCGACGCGCCACTGCTCGCCGCCTCCTCCGAGGACGACGTCCAGCAGGCCCGGATCGCGGCCATCGAGTTCCTCCGCGCGACCCCGGAGCTCGACGGGCTGGTCTGCGTCTCCGACTCGCTCGCGCTCGGCGCCTCGATGGCCGCCGTGGCCGTCGGCCGGCCCTCCCTCCCGATCGTCGGCTTCGACAACACCCCCGTCGCCGCGGCCGTCGGCCTGCCGAGCATCGAGCAGGACCTCGACGCGGTGGCCGCGGGCGCGCTCGAGCTCCTGCTGGGCGAGCGCGGCGACGACGTCGTCCACCGCTCGCTCGCTCCGGGCGAGGCCCACCGCCTGATCGAGCCCCACCTCGTGCTCCGCACACCCCTCCACCACCCCGCCGACTGAGGCGCCGTCACTCCGACCGGCGCCCCTCCCCACGAAAGGCCAGACCATGACCCCCACCCACCGCGCGGCACGCTGGGGTGCCGCGATCCTCGCCGGAGGCCTGCTGCTCCCGCTCGCCGCCTGCTCGAGCGGCTCCGACTCCGGTGACGCGGGCGGCGACTCCGCCCTCACCGTGATGATCGGCTCGTCCGGCGACGCCGAGACGACCGCCGTCACCGACGCCGTGAACGCCTGGGGCGAGCAGAACAGCACGACGGTCGACGTGGTCGCCGCCAGTGACCTGACGCAGCAGCTCGGCCAGGGCTTCTCCGGCGGCAACCCGCCCGACCTCTTCTACATGAGCTGGGACCAGTTCCAGACCTACGCGAGCAACCGCTACCTGGAGCCGTACGCCCAGGACGCCGGGAACGCCGACGCCTTCTACCCGGCGCTGCGCGACGCGTTCAGCTACGACGACCGGTTCTACTGCGAGCCCAAGGACTTCTCCACGCTCGGCCTCGTGATCAACACGGACCTCTGGGCGGCGGCCGGCCTCACCGACGCGGACGTCCCCACCGACTGGGCCTCGCTCGAGTCGGCGGCGACGAAGCTGACCGCGAACGGAGTGACCGGGCTCTCCTTCGGCGCCGAGTACGCGCGCATCGGCACCTTCATGAACCAGGCCGGCGGATCGCTCCTCTCGGAGGACGGCACCACCGTCACCGCGGACACCCCCGAGAACGTCGCGGGCCTGACCGAGGTGAAGACGCTGCTCACCGACGGCGTGCTGAAGTTCCCGGCCGCGCTCGACTCCGGCTGGTCCGGCGAGGCGTTCGGCAAGGGCGCGGCGGCGATGGTCATCGAGGGCCCGTGGATCAACGGAGCGCTCGCGGCCGACTACCCCGACGTGAACTACCGCGTCGCCGAGCTCCCCGCCGGCCCCGGCGGGAAGTCGACCTTCACCTTCAGCAACTGCTGGGGCATCCCCGTCGGCAGCGCCACGGCCGAGAAGACGGAGTCGCTCGTGTCGGCCCTGACCTCGGACGAGCAGCAGCTCGCCTTCTCGGACGCCTTCGGAGTCATCCCCTCCACCGAGACCGGAGCCGCCGAGTACGCGACGAAGTACCCCGAGAACGCCGCCTTCGTCTCCGGCAACGACTACGCGGTGAGCCCGGTGGCCTTCGCCGGCGCGGCGACCGTCATCACCGACTTCAACTCGGCGCTCGAGGGCCTCGCGACCGGCGACCCGGAGTCGATCCTCGGCGACCTGCAGACCAACCTGCAGGACGCGCTCGACACCGCGAACGCGAAGTAGCCCGGCCGGGAGGCGGCGGACCCGACCGCCGCCTCCCCGTGCCCGACCGGCACGCCCCACCCCGCGCACGTGAGTCGAAGGAGACGCATCGATGAGCACCACCGCCGCCCCCCGGAGCCGCCGCTCCGGCATCCGCGGGCACGAGGCCCGCTACGGCTGGCTCTTCACCCTCCCGGCGATCGTCGTGATCGGCGTGTTCCTCGTCGTCCCGATCGGCCTCGCCCTCTGGGTCAGCGTGAGCAACTGGAACGGGCTCGGCTCGCCCCTCGGGCCGACCGCGCAGTTCGTCGGAGCCGACAACTACCGCGCGGTGCTCACCGACTCCGGCCTGGCGCAGAAGGACTTCGGCACCGCGATCCGCAACAACGTCTACTACGTGCTGCTCGTGGTGCCGCTGCAGACCGCGCTCGCGCTCTTCCTCGCCGTGCAGGTGAACCGGCGGATCCTGCGGGGCCGGGGCTTCTTCCGCACCGCCTTCTACTTCCCCTCCGTCACCTCCTCGATCGCGATCACCGTGATCTTCCTGTTCCTCTTCTCCGCCTCGGGCGTCGTCAACGCGGTGCTCGGCTGGTTCGGCGCCGACGGGCCGACCTGGATGGCCGACCCGACCGGTGTCCTGCATTCGCTCCTGGGCGCCGTCGGCGTCGACGGCTCCGGGCCGCTGGCCGCGGGCGCCCCGCTCGGACTCACCTGGTGGGACTGGCTGTCCGGCCCGTCCGTCGCGATGTGCGTGCTGATCACGATGGCGATCTTCACCACCTCGGGCACGTTCATGCTGCTGTTCCTCGCGGCGCTGCAGAACATCGGCGCCGAGATCGACGAGGCGGCGCTCATGGACGGCGCCGGCCCGCTCCGGAAGTTCTTCTCGGTCACCCTGCCGATGCTCAAGCCCACGCTCTTCACCGTGCTGACCCTCGGACTGATCGGCACCTGGCAGGTGTTCGACCAGATCTACCTCACCGGAGGAGGGGCGCCGGGCAAGACGCTGCTCACCCCGGCGTACCTCGCCTACGAGTCCTCGTTCACGGATCTCCGCTGGGGTCAGGGCGCCGCGATCGCCTTCATCCTCTTCTTCATCATCGTCGTGCTGACGCTCCTGCAGCGGGCGCTCCTCCGAGAGAAGGGGGAGCCGCGCCGGCGCCCCCGCCGCGCCGCCCGCGCCGACGCCGCGACGACCCTCACCACGGGAGGCATCCGATGAGCACGCTGACCGAGCCCGGCACCCGCGCCCCCGAGAGCCCCGAGCCCGCCGCACCGGTTCCGCACCGCCGCATCCGCCTCGGCGCCCGCGGCCGCGCGTCGCTGATCGGCGGCTACCTGCTGCTGATCGCGCTGGCGCTGGTGTACATCTACCCGTTCCTGATCTCGGTCGCGTCGTCGTTCAAGTCGGACGCCGACGCCACCGCGAACCCGCTGTCGCTGCTGCCCGCGACCTGGTCGTTCGCCTCCTACGAGCGGCTGTTCACCGACGTCCCGCTGCCGCTGTGGACGCTCAACTCGGTGATCGTCACCGTGTTCGTCACCGTCGGCCGGGTCTTCTTCGACTCGCTGGCCGGCTACGCGCTGTCGCGGCTGCGCTTCCGCGGACGGGGTCTGCTGTTCGCGCTGTTCATCGGAGTGATGAGCGTGCCCGCGGTGGTGCTGCTGATCCCGCGGTTCCTGATCCTCAAGCAGCTCGGCCTCTACGACAGCTACGCGGGGATGATCGTCCCGCTGATCGTGGACGCGGCGGGGATCTTCATCATGAAGCAGTTCTTCGACTCGATTCCGCTCTCCATCGAGGAGGCCGCGCGGATCGACGGGGCTGGAGTGTTCCGGACCTTCCGCTCGATCGTGGTGCCGATGGCGCGTCCGGCGATCGTGACGCTGTTCATCCTGTCGTTCCAGGGCTCGTGGAACGAGTTCTCGCACTTCGTGGTGTCTCGGCAGTCGCCGGAGCTGAACACGCTGACGACCGGAGTCGCGTCGCTCGTGTCGGGGCAGCTGGGCACCGGCAACCAGTACCCGCTGCAGCTCGCGGCCGCGGTGCTGATGTCGATCCCGGTGGCCGTGCTGTTCTTCGTCTTCCAGCGGCGGATCATGAACACGACCGAGGGCGCGGAGAAGGGGTGACGCGGGGGCTCCGGCTCCTGCTGAGCGAGCATCGCGCGTGGGTGACCGGTTCCTGCTGATCGAGCAGCGCACAGGGCGCGTATCGAGATCCGTGTCCGTGCGACGGGCCTCGATACGCCCCTGCGGGGCTGCTCGACCAGCATGCGGGAGTGCCGCCGCTACTTCGCGAGGAACTCCAGGACGACGCGGTTCCACTCCTCCGGGTGGCTCACGGTCACTCCGTGCGGGGCGCCGTGGACGACGTGCAGCTCGGAGCCGGGGATCGCCGCGTGGGTGCGGGCGCCGGAGCCCTCGAACGGAACCGTGCCGTCGCCGTCGCCGTGGATGACGAGCGCGGGCACCGACACGTTGGGCAGGTCCTCGCGGAAGTCGGTGGTCGCGAACGCCGTCATGCAGGCGAGGGCCGCGTGCTTGGCCGACTGCTTCGCCAGAGCGATCGCCTCCTGGCGCTGCTCCTCCGTCACCTTCAGCACGCCGTCGACCGAGAAGAAGTCGGTGGTGAACTGGTCGTAGAAGTCGTCCTCGCTCTTCGTGAGGCCCGCGGTCATCTGCGCGGCCTGCGCCTTCTCGAGCGGGCCGTCCGGGTTGTCGTCCGTCTTCATCAGGTACGGCGGGACGGCCGAGGCGAAGACGACGCTGTGCAGGCGATCGGCGCCGTACTTCGTGAAGTAGCGGGCGACCTCGCCGCCGCCCATCGAGAAGCCGACCAGGGTGACGTCCTGCAGGTCGAGCTCGGTGAGGAGGGTGTGCAGGTCCTCGGTGAGCGTGTCGTAGCTGTAGCCGGTGAGCGGCTTGTCGCTGCGCCCGAAGCCGCGGCGGTCGTAGGTGACGACGCGGTAGCCGGCCTCGGCGAACGCGGGGACCTGCTCCTTCCACGACTCGCCCGAGAGGGGCCAGCCGTGGATGAGGACCACGGGGCGGCCCGATCCGCCGGTGTCGTCGACGTGCAGGTCCGTGTCCTTGAAGAGTCCGTGGTGGGCGGTGATCTCGGCCATGGGGAGTGCTCCTTCCGGCGCCGACGATCGGCGTCACTTGATGTTCGAGGACGTCCCTGCGAGCGGATGGCCGGGGCGGGGAGGGTTGACAGCTCCCGTCACTCCGCGACGACGGCCGCGGCGAGGCCCCGCAGCGCGGTGTGCAGCCCGGGGCTCATGGGCAGCCCGGCGTCGAGCACCGCGTTCGCGGCGGCGACCAGCACCGGTGCCGCGGGGGAGGAGACCACGGTGAGGCCGGCGGGCGGATCCGTGTCGCCCGAGGGCCGCACGACCAGGACGAGCCGGGAGCTGGGAGCGCTCGTGCTGATCGTCGCTCCCGATCGGGCGGGCAGCACCGCGAGGGTGCCGCGGCCGACGAACTCGCGCTCCTCCCGACTGGTGACGGTGAACGCGCCCTCGAGCGGGAGCAGGAGCACCACCGACCCCGGGTCGGCGCGGGGGCTCGGGCGGAAGTCGATCGTGCCGGCCGTGTGCCAGATCCGCCGGAGGAGCACGCCCTCGGCGGCGGCCTCCTGACCGGTGACGGCGAAGGCGGGGTCGGGCCCGGCCTCGGCGTGGCGGGCCCGCAGCCAGTACCGGGCGGAGTCGCCGCGGAGGGGCATCGGGCGGATCAGCGGATCGGACACGGCGGCTCCCGAGGAACGCGGACCTGAATCGGCCGAGACAGTGAGGAACCATCATCCTAGGAGCGGCGGGAGGCGTGGTCTCCGGAGTGGCGCGTCCTCACATGCCGATGCCGCCCCGGCCGCGCTGAGCGCGACGCCGGAGCGGCATCCGATGAGTGGTGCGGACTACTGGAATCCGCCGCCGCGGTCCTCCGGGTCCTCGATCGGGTCGGAGTCGGGCGTGTCGATCGAGTAGGTCACGTGGACCGCCTCGCCGACCTCCTTGGCGGAGACGGCGTTGTAGACGAGGTGCGTCTCCTGGCCGTCGACGGCGGCGTAGACGTCGACCTCCTTCTCGTAGCCCCCCTCGGTGCTGACGCGGTTCTCGGTCTGGCCGTCGAACGGCCCGCCCTGGAAGAAGGCGAGGTAGCTCTCGCCCTCGGTGAGTGCGCGGATGTCGTTGCTCATGCCCCCAGGTCTACCACTCGGCGACTCCCCGCCGCTCGGCCTTGCGCTCGGCGGGCGGAGGAGGGCCGGGGCGCCGCATTCCTCACGCCGGTCGTTCTCGGCTCCGCGGCCGGGGTCAGGAGGCCGACCGTTCCATCCGGCGCCAGGCTCCGCCGAGCAGCGGAGTGCCGGCGGCGACCACGTAGACCACGGCGGTGACGGCGAAGGTGAGGCGGAGGCCGAGCGTGTCGGCGGCGAGCCCTCCGAGGACTCCGCCGAGCGGCATCCCTGCCCAGGTCCCGGCGGACACGAGTCCGAGCACGCGCGCCTGGAGGGCGGTCGGGATGCGATCGAGGAAGACCGCGCCGAGGATCGGGTTCAGGGCTCCGGCGGCGAGCCCGCAGACGGCGGCCGAGGCGGCCAGCCCCACGACACCGAGACCGAGAGCCGGCGCGGCTCCGTAGGTGGCGGCGACGAGGAAGCAGGCGGCGAAGGGGATCCGGCGCGGCAGGCGGTGCGCGACGAGGCCGAAGGCGAGCGTTCCGGTCAGGGCGGCCGCGCCGAACACGCCGGAGACGAGGCCGAGGGACGACGCGCCCTCGAGGTGCCGCTCGGCGTAGAGGGGGAGGAGCGTGCTCGACCGGGCGGCGTCGAGGGTGTTGGTGACGAGGACGAGGGCGATGATGCAGCGCAGGAGGGGATCCCGGCGGATGAAGCGCAGACCCTCCCGGAGGTCCGACCAGTAGCCCGTCGAGCTCTCCTCCGGCCCCTCGGGGGTGGTCGACGGTGCCCGGACGAGTGCCGCCGTGAGGATCGCGGACGCGGCGAAGGACACTGCGGTCGCGAGGAGGGCCGCATCGGCGCCGAGAGTGCTGACCATCACCCCCGCGAGCGGCGCGCCGAGCATGGTGGAGAGGCGGGTGGTGGCGTCGAGGAAGCCGACCGAGCGCTCCAGCGGGATGCCCGCCGTCTGGGAGAGGCGGGGGAGGAGGACGCGTCGGGCGGTCTCCCCGGGGACGTCGAGGAGGCCGCTGACGAAGACGATCGTCAGGAGGACCGGGAACGGCAGCGCGTCGAGCGCGGTCAGGAGCGGGATGAGCGCGAGACTCGTGCCGCTCACCGCGTCGGAGAGCACGGACGACCGCACGAGGCCGACACGATCGACGAGTGCGCCGCCGAGCGGCCCGCCGAGGAGGACGGGTGCGGTCGCCGCGGCGGCCGCTGTCCCTACCTCCACCGGTCCTCCGCCCGCGCTGAGCACCAGGAACGGCACGGCGAACAGGGTGACGACGTTGCCGGTTCTGGAGAGGACGTGCCCGACGAGGAGTGCGGCGAGGGGCCGCGAGGAGCGCTCCGCCGCGCTCATCGCGGCCGGCGGTAGGCCTGGACGAGGAAGAACACCTCTTCCGACCCGTCGTCGGTCCGGTGGTCGTCGCTGACCCGCGCCCACTTCCGGTCGAGCTGCGCGAGCTCGTCGCGCAGCTCCCACAGCTGATCCGCGCTCAGGCGCCAGCGGCGGTCGCTGCTCGTGCCGGCGCTCACCCACTCCTCCGGCAGCGTCGGCGTCGACGCGAGGTACTCGTCGTACTGCTGCGCGTAGACGCGGGAGATCGCCGCCGCCATCTCACGGAGGGCTCCGAGCTTCTCCGGGTCGCGTGCGACCTCGCTCTCGTCCCACACGGTCTCGAGGTGCTTCGCCCTCCACCAGCGCTCCCGCCGATCCCGGCCCGACTCCGGCGCCTCCTCGATCAGCCCGGCTCCCGCCAGCTTCGTCAGGTGGTAGCTCAGCGTCCCCGGCGCCTCGTCGATGTGCTCCGAGAGCTGCGCGGCGGTTCGTGGGCCGAGCTCTCGGAGCAGCCCGAGCAGGCGTAGGCGGGTGGGGTGAGCAAGGACGCGCATGTGAGCTGCGTCGTGCAGATTCGATCGGTCGACCATGCGCTCAGCCTAAAGCACAAGAAAGATTGTGCAAGAAGCGTTGTGTATCTGGGTGGCGGCGCGGTACTTCGACGACCCGTCAGGGCACGAGCCGCTGCGTGATCGAGGCCGTCGGCCCGCTCAGCGCGATCTCGGCGAGCGCGCCGTTGACCAGGGGCATCTGCGGCGGCTGGTGCCCGGTGTCGACGTCGAGGATCACCGGCACGCCGAGATCGCCGAGAGCGCGCTGCACCGCGTCCTCCTGGCTCAGCTCGGGCAGGGACGCGCCCTCGGTCCGGCCGATCAGGACGCCGGTCGCCTGCTCGAACCAGCCCGCGAGGCGGAGGGAGGTGAGCATCCGGAGCACCGAGACGGAGTCGGACCCGGCCGCCTCCAGGTAGACGACGGTGCCCTCCGGCGCGTGCCGGCGAGCGAAGCCCGGAACGTCGCCGTAGGGCGTGCCCGCGAGCAGGGACACCGTCTCGAGGCATCCGCCGATCAAGCGGCCGGACATCGCCGCGTCCGCTGACCCGTCGAGCGAGCGCCAGCGGGTCGGCTCCTCGTAGGCCCGATCGCGGTCGAGCGGCTCGTCCGCCCACGCACCCCACGGACGGCTCCGGCGTCGCGGCGCGGCGTGCTGCGTGAACGCGGCTCCGGGCTCGAGGCCGGCGACCTCCGTCCAGCGGTGGAACCCGACCGGCAGCTCCCACGGCTCGTCCATCAGATTGGCGCCGTGGATCGTCGCGAGCCCGGTCGTCGTCGTCAGGGGCAGGAGCAGCGTCGAGACGTCCGACCAGCCGACGAACCAGGGCCGGGCCTCAGCGAGGGCGTGCCAGTCGAGCCTCTCCAGCAGCTCGACGGCGAGCTCGCCGCCCCACGGAGGAAGGACCGCGTCCCCGCTCCGGAAGGCGTCGTGCAGGTCGGCCGCCCGATCCTCGGCGGACGCCGGAGCGAGTCCGCCGAGGAGGGCGTGCGGCCGGACCCGGACGTCGTATCCCGCCGAGCCGAGTCGGCGCGCGGCGTCCTGCAGCCGGTCGTGCAGGTGCGCGGGGACTCCCATCGAGGGCGCGGGCACCTCCACCCTGCTTCCGACGCGGAGGGGTGCGGGGTACGTGATGCTCGCCATCCGACGACGCTAATGCGCCTCGCGGTGACCGGCTTCGGATGCCCGGTCCGGCGAGTACCTCCGCGCCCTTCCTGCCCCGACTCGCCAGCCGAGCGCGATCGCGAGAGGGGTCGGCGCGAGTGCCGCGCCGCCCAGCCACCCATTCGCGCGCAGCGCCGGCCGCCAGGAAGAAGGATGGGGCCAGGAGGCGCACCGGAACGTGACGTCGCGGTCTCGCGCAGGCGTCTCGGCTCCGCTGCTGCCTGCGGCGATCCGCGCCACACGGCTCCTTCAGCTCGTGAGGCGGCCGATCTCGTCCTCGGAGAGGAGGCGGTCGGAGTAGAGCACGATGCGAGCCGCGGGGTCGGGGCTGTGCGCGTCGGGGCCCGCCCACCTCCGGTCGAGACCGAGTCGAGCGACCGTGCGGTGCGATCGCTCGTTGTGTTCCGCGACGACCGCGGTCACGGGGAGCTCCGGCCGGAGCCGCCGCGCCCGCGCGATGCCTGCGGAGGCGACCTCCTGGGCGTACCCCCTGCCCCAGTGGTCCGGATGGACGGTGAACGCGACGTTCCAGGCCGTGTCGGCGAGGAGGGTGCATCCGCCGATCCCGATCGCACCGTCCGCGCCGCCCTCGGGACTCCGCAGCCGGACGACCCAGCTGCTGAGGTCGTCCCGTGCCCACTGCGCCGTCCGGCGGGCGAGCACCGCCCGGGTCTGCTCGACGGAGTCGTGCCGGAGGAGGGGGTCGCCCGCCGCGATCCGCTCGTCGGAGTACAGCCGCCACAGCTCGTCCAGATCGCTCTCGGCGGGACGGAACAGCCGGAGCCGCTCGGTCGTCTCGTCGGGGCGATCACCGGCGCCGATGCTGCTGCCGCTCGCTCGAGGAGGGATTCGGGACCATCGGGGCGGTCGCCGAGGAGTGAGGCGAGCGCGGTGACCGCGCCAGGACGTCCACCCGCTCAGCCCGCGATCAGGCCGGTGAGGCGGTCGGCGGCGGCTCCGACGGTCGAGACCGCGCTGACCGTGACGAGGCAGGCGACGCCCCAGAACCAGGTGCGACCGGGAGCCCTGGCGCTGCGCCGCTCGAAGGCGAGCCACCAGGCGCCGACCACCGAGACGCCCGCCGCGACCACCGAGCCGAGCGCCATGCGGACGTACTCCTCCGGTCCGGGGGAGGACCAGGCCGTGGTCGCGAGGACGATGAGCAGCGGGGCCACGATCATCCCCAGTGCGCCGAGCAGCACCGCGTGGAGGTGACTGCGGGGAGGGGCACCGGCCGTCGTCGTCGCGGTCCGCGTCCGAGTCGTGTCCATGCCGCGTCCCCCGTCGCCGCGGTCCGGTCCGCGCTGCCCCGACGCTATCCGCTCGCCGTCCCGCCGTCACCCCGCACCTCTGAGCGGGCCGCGTGCCCGGGTGGCGTCAGCACCGCGCCGCCCGCGCCGCCCCGGTCGAACGCCGAGAACGTAGGATGTCCGGGATGACGATCGGACGCCGCCTCTTCCTCTCGGGAGCCGCCACGGGAGTCGGGCTCCTGGCTCTCGCGGGCTGCACGCCGTCGCGTCCGACGCCGACCCGCTCCGTCACGAAGGCCCCCGTGCCCACGCCGAGCACCACCGCCGTCCCCGCGCCGGCCGCCTTCGTGCGCTCCGCCTGGGCCGAGGATCCGTACGCGCTCGGCTCCGTCTCGTACCTGCCCGTCGGCGCGACGCCGCAGCACCGCACCGACCTGGGCACCGCGGTCCTCGACCGCGTCTTCCTCGCGGGCGAGGCCACCGACACGGAGGCGCCCGGCACGCTCCAGGGCGCCTGGAGCTCCGGGGTCCGCGCGGCCGCCGAGATCAGCGCCGTCGCCGACGAGGGCGAGCGGATCGCGATCATCGGGGCCGGCCTCGCCGGAGCGGTCGCCGCGCGGCGCCTGTCCGACGCGGGCTTCGACGTCACCGTGGTCGAGGCGCGCGAGCGCACCGGCGGCCGCATCGCCACCGCGACTCCGGACGGCTGGCCGATCGCCGTCGAGACCGGAGCCTGGGCGCTCACCGGCGCGGGAGCCGCCCTGCGCGAGAGCATCGCGGACGCGGGCGTGGTCACGACCGCAGTCGACCTCGCCGACGTCCGCTCGAGCGACGCCGACGGCGCGGCCCTCGACACCGGCACCACGGGCGCCGACGCCCTGACCCGTGCTCTCGAGTGGGGAGCGGAGCAGCCGGAGGACCTGGCGCTCGCCGAGTCGTTCGCCGGCTCCGGAGCGCCCGATCCCGCCGAGGCCGAGCCGGGCTCCGGCGACGGCGACGCCGCCCGCGTGGCGGCGCACCTCGCCGGGACGACCGCGCTGCGCACCGGCGCCGCTCCCGAGGAGCTCTCCTCCTGGTACGGACTGGGCGACGCCTCCGCCGCCACGACCGCGGAGGAGCTGAGCGACGACTCCGGCGACGCGCTGCTGACCGACGGGCTCGCGCCTCTGGTCGACACCTTGCTCGCCGACGTCGAGGTCTCGCTGCGCGCCGTGGTGAGCGGCATCGGCTACACGGACACCGGGGTCAGCATCCGCCTGGGCACCGGCGAGTCGTTCACAGCCGACCGGGTGCTGGTCACCGTGCCGATCGGGGTGCTCCAGACGGACGCGATCGCCTTCGACCCGCCGCTCCCGTTCGCGCAGCGCGCGGCCGTCGCGGCCCTCGGCTCCGGCGTCGTCGAGACGCTGTGGCTGCGCTTCGACGAGGCGTTCTGGGAGGCCGACGCCCCCGCGCGCTGGTCGCTCGTCGGCTCCGAGGCGGGCATCACCGAGTGGCTCAACCTCCAGCCGTCGACCGGCGAGGCGGTGCTCGTCGGGCTGGTCGGAGCGGATCAGGCCCTCTCGCTGCAGGATCTCAGCGACGACGAGCTCGTCACCCTCGCGCAGACGGCGCTCGAGCCGTTCGCCGTCGTCCCCGGCTGACGAGCTCGCGGAGCCGCGCCAGCGGCCCCCGCCACTCCGACGCGTGCGCCGCCCCGAGCGGCCGCACCCGGCTGAGCGCGAGGACGAACGCGGCGATGCCGGAGATCAGGCTCAGCACGATCACGTCGTAGAGCACGAACATCACGGGTCCGTCGACCTGGCCGGGGTCGAGGAAGAAGTACGGATACCAGCCGATGAGGGCCCCGCGGACCAGGGTGATGACGCCCCAGACGATCGGGAAGCCGAGCACGGTCAGCGCCCCGCGCCAGGCGACCGGGCGGCGACCGGGTCCGAGGATCCAGTCGAGGATCGCGAGCGTCGGGATCACGAAGTGCAGGAGCGCGCTCGACCAGGGCACGTCGACCCGCACGCCGCGGTTGTTGGCCTCGACCGCGATCAGCCCGAAGACGATCCCCGACACGACCATATAGGTGAGCACGAGCGCCCGCACGGTGCTGAGCCAGCGCGGCTCCCGCTCGCGCGCGAGGGCGACCAGGCCGGACAGGCCCAGCACCACGACCCCGGCCATGTTCGACTGCGTCGTGAAGTAGGCGAAGAAGTTGTCGATCTGGAACGCGCGGAAGCCCAGCGTGTAGAAGAAGTCGCCGACGAGTCCGACCGCGCCCAGCCCGGCGAGGGCCAGGCGGAGGATCGCGAACGCCTTCCGCACACCCGCTCCGATCCGTCGCCGCTGGGCCCGGAGGGCCGGACTTCCGGACGATTCTACGGTCGCCGCGCTCGGAGCTCCCCGAGCGCGCGGCTCCGCCGGACGGGGGAGGCGGGCCCCGCGGAGGCGATCTAGCGTGGAGTGATGGCGCGCGCACAGGACGGGAAGGGTTCGGGTCGGATGTCGTCGGAGGAGGCGTCCCGGCGCTGGAACGCGGTCACTGGTCCGCTGTTCCTCGCGGCGGGAGCGGTCTTCGCGGTCCTCGGGAATCCGGTCTGGCCGGTGTTCCTCGTCCTGGGGATCACGTTCCTCGGGCTGACCGCCGGTCCCGGGAGGCCGACGCGCCGGAGTGGAGCCCAGGAGCCGGACCGCGATCGGTGACGCGCGCTTCGCGACGCGGACACTCGCCGGTCGCGTTGCCGGGATAGCGTGCGTGTCATGCCCTTCACGCCGAGCCACGCCGTCGTCGCGCTCGCGTTCTCGAACGGCCGGATCCCGGCCGCGGCCGTCGCCATCGGCGCGATGGTCCCGGACATCGGCATGTACATTCCGATCGCCGTCGCCCGCGAGTCCACCCACTCCCTCCTCGGCGTCGTCACCGTCGACCTGCTGCTCGGGATGCTCGGCCTCGCGCTGTGGAGCGCGGTCGTCGCTCCGGCCTGGCGCGACCTCGCGCCCGCGCTGGTCCGCTCGCGCCTGCGTCCCCGGCGCTCGCCGCCCCGCGGGGCCGCCGCATGGATCCGCGTGCTCGTCTTCGCGGCCGCCGGCATCGCGATCGGAGCCGCCAGCCACGTGATGTGGGACGGCTTCACCCACCGGGGCGGCCTCTTCGTCTCGGCGATCCCGCTGCTGCAGCAGGAGCTCGGGCCCTTCCCCGGCTTCCGATGGGCGCAGTACGCGAGCGGCGTGCTCGGGCTGCTCGGGCTCGGGATCGGCGCGGTGGTCTGGTACGTCGGCCGCCGTCCCCGGAAGCTCCGCTCCGACGGCCGGCAGCCGGTGCGCATCGCGGCCGCGGCCGTGGTGCTCGCGGCCGCGGTGGTGCCTGCCGGGATCGTGCTGGCGGGGGCGGGCATCGATCCGCTCGACGCCGCCTACCGGGCGCACGTGGTGCGGGCGGCGATCCTGCTCGTGGGCGGCGGCGCTGCGGCCGCGGTCGCCGTCGCGGCGGTCTGGTGGCTCACCGGCCGAGGGATGCGCGGGGCCGTCGTCTGAGACGACGGAGGGCGAGCCTGTCGTCTCAAGGGAGCACGGGCATCCGTCGCGAGGAGGATGCGCCGGTGCATAGCCCACCGATAGCGTCGGACACGGCCCGTTGGGGCGGGCCGCCTTCGGGGGAAGGCACTAAGGGGAAATCGGGGGCTCGCGGCACACGCCGCGGGCCCTCTACCCGTTTCCGGGCCCCCGCCGCCTCAGCGCCGCTTCGAGCGCGGCCGGTTCTGCGCGGCCGGGCGCTGCGGGATGCGCGGGGCGCCCTCGCCGGCGGCTCCCTGGGGGAGCGAGGACGCGGGCGGGATCGGGCGGCGGGTCACCGGGCGCACCGGCTCGCCGCGGCGCGTCTGGCCGGGGATCGGCCGCGAGCGGCGTCCGTAGATCAGCTCGGACGAGTCCAGCAGCCACGGCACCAGCGCCACCGTCACTCCGTGCACCAGCAGGAGCTTCTGGCGGATCCGCCGCGACTTGTGGTTGTGGAGGAACGCCTCCCACCAGTGCCCGACGATGTACTGCGGCATGTAGACCGTCGTGATCTCGGAGCCGTGCTCGAGGCGGTGGGCCTTGATGTACTTGATCAGCGGGTACGAGATGTCGCGGTAGGGAGAGGCCACGCAGCGCAGCGGCACCTCGATGTCCATCTGCGCCCAGTCGGCCTTGAGCTGCGCGGTCTGCGCGTCGTCGATGGAGGAGTGCACCGCCTCCAGCGTCTCGTGCCGCGCCGCGATGGCGTAGTCGAGCGCCTTCAGCGTGGGCTTGTTCATCCGGCCCACCAGCACGATCGCGTGGTCGCCGTTGGCGCCGAAGGTCGTGGTCGGGTCGACCTCGATCTCCTTCTCGACGTCGCGGTAGTAGCGGTAGACGCCGGCCATCAGGACGCCGAGGATCGGCATCACCAGGTAGACGAGCCAGGCGCCGTGGGTGAACTTCGTGATCGTGACGACGACGAGCACCGCGAAGGTCAGCGTCGCGCCGAACAGGTTGATGGCCAGGCTCGTGTAGACGGTGCGCGAGCCCTCGCCGTTGCGGATCATCCGCACCCAGTGCTTGACCATGCCCGACTGCCCGAGCGTGAACGAGACGAAGACACCGATGATGTACAGCTGCACGAGGCTCGTGAGCGAGGCCTGGTAGACGAGCAGGATGATCGCGGCGACGAGCGCCAGGATGATCACTCCGTTGGAGTAGATGAGGCGGTCGCCGCGGGTGTTCAGCGACTTGGGCGCGTAGCCGTCGCGGGCCAGCACGGAGCCCAGCAGCGGGAAGCCGTTGAACGCGGTGTTCGCCGCGAGGAGCAGGACGGCGGCCGTCGCGGCCTGGATGATGAAGAACAGGATCGTGTTGTTGCCGAACGTGGCGGCGGCGACCTGCGCGATCACGGAGCGCTGCGGGGTCGTGGCGCAGTCGGCGAAGCCCACCAGGTGGCAGGCGTTCTCGGCGTAGTGCACGTTCGAGAGCAGGGCGAGGGCGGTCAGGCCGACGAAGAGCACGATCGCGATCGTGCCCATCGCGACGAGGGTGCGCTGGGCGTTCTTGACCTTCGGGGCGCGGAACGCGGGCACGCCGTTCGAGATGGCCTCGACGCCCGTGAGCGCCGCGCAGCCGCTGGCGAAGGAGCGCAGCAGCAGGAGGACGACGGCCGCCTGCGTGAGCTGCTCGCCCTGCACGGTGAAGCCCGCCGACTCCGCGACCGGGGTGTCGCCGAAGGCGGTGCGGACCAGGCCGACGACGACCATCACGAAGACGCTCGCGACGAAGAGGTACGTCGGGACGGCGAAGGCGCGGCTCGACTCCGAGACGCCGCGGAGGTTCACGGCCGCCAGCAGCACGACGAAGAGGATGGCCAGCTCGACCCGCAGCGGCGCCAGCTCGGGCACCGCGGAGATGATGTTGTCGACTCCGGAGGCGACCGACACGGCCACGGTGAGCACGTAGTCCACGAGGAGGGCGGCGGCGACCGTGAGGCCCGCCGTCTCGCCCAGATTGGTGCGAGCGACCTCGTAGTCGCCGCCGCCGGACGGGTAGGCCCGGATCAGCTGGCGGTAGCTCAGCACCACCACGACGAGGAGGACGACCACGCATGCGGCCACCCAGGGGGCGAAGGTGAGGAAGGAGAGTCCGCCGAGCAGCAGGATCATCAGCAGCTCCTGCGGCGCGTAGGCCACGGAGGAGAGCGGGTCGCTGGCGAAGATGGGGAGCGCGAGCCGCTTCTGCAGCAGCTGTCCCTCGAGCTTGTCGCTGGGGAGCGGCTCGCCGATGAAGAAGTGCTTGGCGGTGCGCAGCTCGGTCGCGTCGGCCGATGATCCGTCCGCGGCGGACGGGGGGCCCTCGTGTGTCACGAGCGATGACACTACTCCGTGCGAGGGGGCAGTCAAGACGGCCGGGAGCGGGCCGAGCGGAGGCTGATCTCGCCCTGTGACCGGGAGTTTCCCGGTGCGGCTGGGAGCGGCGGCCGGCGTGCTCGCGGCCGGCGCCCCGAGCGGGGGGTCAGCGGCCGTCGCGGGTCGCGGCTCCGATCAGGCCGGTGAGGCTGTCGCGGAGCGCGGTGAGCTCCTCGAGGGGGACGTCGAGCCGCTCCACGATCTGCGGAGGAACCTGCAGGGCCTGCTCGCGGAGGGCCGCTCCGGAGGGGGTCAGCGCGACGTCGAGGCGGCGCTCGTCGTCGCTGCTCCGGGCCCGCGTGACGTGGCCGCTCGCCTCCAGGCGCTTCACGAGCGGGCTGAGCGTGGCCGGCTCGAGGCGGAGGGCGGAGCCGAGGTCGGCGAGCGAGCGGGGGCTGCGCTCCCAGAGCGCGAGCATCACGAGGTACTGCGGGTGCGTGAGTCCGAGCGGCTCGAGCACGGGGCGGTACAGCCCGATGACGGTGCGCGCCGCGACGGCGAGGGAGAAGCAGACCTGGTTCTGGAGGGCGAGCGGGTCGGTTTCCACGGCGTCATCCTCTCATCGTGCCCTGATGGTTAGTACACTAAGGATATGACGCGGAAGAAGACCGGCTCCCTCTACCAGCGCTTCAACGCGCGGCTGTTCCCCTGGATCGGCCCGCCGCCGCTCGGCCCGTACGACCAGCCCGAGCAGGAGGCGCCCGCGGGGCAGGCGTGCCCGCTCTGCGGTCGGCCGATGTCCGAGCACGTCATCGACCGCTCCGGTCCGCGCACCCAGCTGTACTGCCCGAGCGACCCCTCCTGAGTCGCACGCCCCCGTTCGGGGGTCGGGGGCTTCGGGCGGCGGGGGCGGATGATGAGCGCATGTCCCGTCTGAGCCCCACCGCCGCCCGCGTCGTCCAGTACAGCCGTTTCGGCGACGCGGACGTCCTCGAGATCGTCGAGGTCGAGCGGCCGAAGCCCGGGGCGGGCGAGGTGCTGGTCGAAGTGCTCTCCGCCGGGGTGAACCACATGGAGGCGTTCATCCGGCAGGGCCAGTTCGACTCCGACCACTCCGCGGCCTTCCCGATGCGCCAGGGCACCGACTTCTCGGGCGTCGTCGTCGCCCTCGGCGAGGGCGTCACCGACATCAAGCTCCGCAGCGACGTGGTCGGCCACGCGCTCGTCGGCTCCCACGCGACCCACGTCGTGGTGCCGCGCCGCAACCTCGTCGCCAAGCCCGCCTCCGTGAGCTGGGAGGTCGGCGGCGCGCTGTTCCTCGCCGGAGTGACCGCGTGGCGTGCGCTCGAGGCCACGCACGTCGGACCCGACGACACCGTCCTCGTCTCCGCCGCGGCCGGAGGAGTGGGCAGCCTCGAGATCCAGCTGGCGAAGCTCCGCGGCGCGACGGTGATCGGCACCTGCGGCGAGCGCAACTT
The DNA here is from genome assembly GCF_002932915.1 of Rathayibacter sp. RFBD1. Classification (NCBI taxonomy): domain Bacteria; kingdom Bacillati; phylum Actinomycetota; class Actinomycetes; order Micrococcales; family Microbacteriaceae; genus Rathayibacter; species Rathayibacter sp. RFBD1. The sequence continues at coordinate 32,409 of NZ_PSWQ01000006.1, read as the reverse complement.
CGACTACCTCCGCCAGATCGGCGTGAAGCCGGTGGTCTACGGCGACGGGATCGCCGACCGCATCCGGGCCGCGGCGCCCGGCGGGGTCACGGTGTTCCTCGACAACTTCGGCGGGGAGAACGACGCCCTCGCCGACGAGCTCGGCATCGCGGCGGGCCGCTTCCACTCCAGCGACGACCGCAAGGAGATCGAGCTGCGCGCCGTCTGGCCCGACGCCGAGACCGCCCAGCGCGACACCGAGATCCTCGGCGAGCTGGTCGGCCTCGTCGGCGAGCAGAAGCTGCGGGTGCTCGTCTCGGGCTTCTACCCCTTCGACCAGGTGCAGGACGCCTTCGACGACCTCGAGAAGCGGCACTCGCGCGGCAAGATCGTGCTCGGCATGAACCCGGTGGACCCGGCGAAGGTCACCAAGGCGCGCGACATCCACGAGGCCGGCCGCTAGCCGCACCCTCCCGGCGGCTGTCCGGGCTGCTCTCCGGGCGGCCACAATGGGGCCGTGGCGCGCGGACGCCCGGGAGGAGTGACGCGATGGAGGAGCCCGTCGTCGCGATCGTCTGGATCGTCTCGTTCGTGGTGGTGACCGTCCTGGTCACCGGGCTGTCGGGGCGGGTGAACTGGTCCGCTCCCGTGGCGCTCGTCGCCGTCGGAGCCCTCGCCTCCTTCGTCCCCGGGATCCCGGAGGTGGTGGTCGAGCCGGACGTGGTGCTGTTCGGGATCCTGCCGCCGCTGCTCTACGCGGCGGCGATCCGCACCTCCGTCCTCGACGTCCGCGCCCGCGGCGACAGCATCCTCCTGCTGTCGGTCGGGCTCGTCGTCTTCACGGTCGCGGTGGTCGGCGCGGTGGCCTGGATGGTCGTCCCGGCGATCACGGTCGCCGCAGCCCTCGCGTTCGGCGCGATCGTGGCGCCCACGGACGCGGTGGCGGTCACGGCGATCGCGGGGCGGCTCCGCCTGCCGCGGCGCATGCTCACGGTGCTCGAGGGCGAGAGCCTCCTCAACGACGCGACCGCACTGGTGGCGCTGAACGCCTCACTCCTGGCGATCGTCAGCACGGTCACTCCCGGGCGCATCGCGCTCGACTTCGTGCTGGCCGTGGCGGTGGGCGGCGGGGTCGGGATCGGCATCGCCGTGCTGCTCGGGTTCGTGCGCAAGCAGGTGCAGTCGTCCGTCCTGGACACGAGCCTCTCGCTGGTGACGCCCTACGTCGCGTTCATCCCGGCGCAGCTGCTGCACGGCTCCGGGGTGCTGGCGGTCGTGGTCGCGGGGCTCTACCTGGGCTACCGGGCGCCGGTCATCCAGTCGGCGCAGGCGCGGATCGCGGAGTCGCTCAACTGGCGGACGATCCAGTTCCTGCTCGAGAACGCGGTGTTCCTCTTCATCGGGCTCAGCCTGTCGTCGGTGGTGGAGGCGACGGCCGACTCGGGCATCGGGGTCTGGCAGACGGTCGGCATCGGCGCGGCCGTGCTCGCGGCGCTGGTCGGGAGCCGCGTGGCCTGGATGTGCATGACGACGCTGCTGTTCCGGCACGGTCCGCGCCGGCTACAGCAGCGCGGGTGGACCTGGCCGACCGCGATCGGGGTGTCGTTCGCGGGCATCCGCGGCGTGGTCACCCTCGCCGCCGCGTTCCTCCTGCCCGCGGAGACGCCGCAGCGCGCGTTCCTGCAGTTCCTCGCCTTCATCGTGGTGGCGGGGACGCTCGTCGAGGGGCTCGCGCTCCCGCGGCTCGTCCGAGCCCTGAAGCTGCCGGCCCCGAACGAGATGCAGGAGCACGTCGAGAAGCAGATGCTGCTCGCCGAGGCGCAGGCCGCCGGCCTCGCCCGGCTCGACGCGGAGCCGCAGGACGGAGTGGAGGACCGCGTTCTCGACCGGCTGCGGCGGAACGCGACGTTCCTCGCCGACGCCCTGGAGAACCCGCCGGAGGGCGAGGGCGTGGAGCCGCTCCCGCAGGCCTACAACCGGCTCCGGCGCGTGATGATCGCGGCCGAGCGGGAGGCGGTGCTCCGCGCGCGCTCCGAGGGGCGGTACCAGGAGCCGGCGGTGGTGAGCGCTCTGGCGTTCCTCGACGTGGAGGAGGAGGCGCTGGCGGTCGGACGGCAGTAGCGCCGGGAGGGCGGGGACCCCGGGCGGGATCCCCGCCCTCCGGGCGGTGCGGTGTCCGGGCTCAGTCCAGGGTGGAACGGACCGAGGCGCGGGCCTCGTCGAGCGCGGCGCGCAGGGCGTCGACGCTCGCGGTCGTCACGGATCCCGAGGAGGCGGCGGTGCGCAGCTCCGCGCGCAGCTCGTCGCGGAACTCGGTGAGCAGCACCTCGGCGTCGCGCAGGGCGATCCGCGAGGCGGTGCGCGCGTCGGGCGAGACCGGCGCGGTCTGCTCCGGCGCGGGCTGCTCGGAGGGGGTGCCGGACGTGTCCTGCGGACGCGGCTCCTCGGCGGAGTGCTCCGGTCGGCGTCCGGGCTCCCGCGAGTCGCGGGCGGCGCTGGCCAGGTCGGCGCGGAGGCTCTTCATCGCCTCCGCGACGCCGAGGCGGACCTCGTCGGCGAGCCGGCGGACGGAGTCGGTGAGCTCCTCCTCGATGTCGCCCAGGTCGGTCGCGCGGTTCGCGAGCTCGGCGCGGCCGGCGTCGGTGATGGAGTAGACGGTCTTGCGGCCGTCGGCCTCCTTCGTGACGAGTCCCTCCTCCTCGAGCTTCGCGAGGCGCGGGTAGACCGTGCCGGCGCTGGGCGCGTAGGTGCCGCCGAAGCGCTCGCTGAGCGCCTGGATCAGCTCGTAGCCGTGGCGCGGCGACTCGGCGAGGAGGTTGAGCAGGTAGAGGCGCAGGCGGCCGTGCGCGAAGACAGGGCTCACAGCGAGCTCCCGTCCATCGGGCGGCGGTCGTCGGCGGGGCCGGTGCCGGGAGAGCCCCAGCCCTCGCCCACCGAGGCGGAGGACGCGGCGACGGACCGGCGGACGACGACCACGTCTCCCGAGACGGAGTTGGCGGCGACGTCGACCCACTTCGAGTCGAGCGAGCCCGTGGTCGAGGTGAAGCCCCGGCCGAAGGTGCCCTTGACGACGGAGCCGTCGAGCTGGAGCGTGCCCGAGACGGTGTTGATGCGGTAGCGGGCGCCGAGGCCCTCGTCGACGCGGATCGTGAGGTCGCCGCTGACGGTGTTGGCCTGGATCCGGTCGGGGGTGCCCTCGGCGTCGACGAACACGCTGCCCGAGACGCCGTCGACGGTGAAGCGGGTGAGCTCGCCGGTCGCGGTGACGTCGCCGGAGACGGTGCGCGCGGTGACGCGGCCGGTGTGGCTGCGGACCGAGAGCTCGCCGTGGACGGTGTTCACCTCGATGTCGCCGTGCAGGCCGTCGACGACGATGTCGCCGCCGACCGTCGAGACGCGGGCGTCGCTGTGGAGACCCGAGACCAGGCCGTCGGCCGAGACGGTGTCGAACTTGAGGTCGACGCCGCGGGGGACGAGGAGGCTGATGTCGGCGCGGTCGCCGCGGCGGCCGAGGCCCTTCACGACGTCGACGATGGTGTCCCAGCGGAGCTGGACGTGGTCGATCTCGAGGCGGTCGCCGTCCATCGAGACCTTGAGCGGGCGGCCGTCGACGCTGTGGACCTCCACGCGAGCGGTCGGCTCGTCGTGGGCGATGACGTCGATCTGGCCGCCGACGAGGGCGACCTTGACCGAGCGGACGACGTCGAGGTCGATGACCTTCGTCTCGCCGGCCTGTACGAGCCATTTCTCGAGGGACATGAGCTCCTCCTCCTGCACCGGGGTGCCTTTCTTAACGCGATACATCGCGAGTGGACGAGAGTCACGATATATCTCGATCGCTGCGGTCGGCAACGGGGCTCGGCCGGTTCCCAGCGTCGAGCGGCCGGGACCGGGGCGGGGCCGAGGCGGGATGAGGCCGGGGGCCGGAGCCGAGGCCGCCGTCGAGGGGTGAGGCCGCGGCGGGCGCCGTGGTAGACCGGGCGCATGGACCCGATCGCGGCACTCGAGGAGATCGCAGCACTGCTCGAGCGGGAGCGGGCCTCCCGCTACCGGGCGAAGGCGTTCCGCCGCGCGGCCGCGGTGCTGGAGGGGATGGCGTCCGCCGAGCGGGACGACCTCGCCCTCGTGCGGCGGGCCTCCGGGATCGGCGACACGACCTTCACGGTGATCGAGCAGGCGCGGTCGGGCCGGGTGCCCGACTACCTCGCGGAGCTGCGCGGCTCGGCTCCTCCGCCCGCGAGCGCTCTGCGGGGACGGCTGCGCGGCGACCTCCACAGCCACAGCGAGTGGTCCGACGGGGCGACGCCCGTCCTCGCGATGGTGGACGCGGCCCGCGCGCTCGGCCACGAGTACCTGGCGCTCACCGACCACTCGCCGCGGCTCCGGGTCGCCCACGGTCTCAGCGCGGAGCGGCTGGAGGAGCAGCTCGCCCATCTCGCGGGCCTCGACACCGGGCCCCTGCGGCTGCTCAGCGGGATCGAGGTCGACGTCCTCGAGGACGGCGCGCTCGACCAGACGGACGAGCTGCTGGACCGCCTCGACGTGGTCGTCGCGAGCGCCCACTCGAAGCTGCGGCTGCCCTCCCGCGAGATGACGGCTCGGCTGGTCGCGGCGGCCTCGGATCCGCGGACCGACGTCCTCGGCCACGTCACGGGGCGGCTGGTGTCGGGCGAGCGCGGCACCCGCCCGCCGTCGACCTTCGACGCCCGGGCCGTGTTCCGGGCGTGCGCCGACCACTCCACCGCGGTCGAGATCAACGCCCGCCCCGAGCGCGAGGATCCGCCGGACGAGCTGATCGCGCTCGCGCTCGAGGAGGGCTGCCTGTTCTCGATCGACAGCGACGCGCACGCTCCGGGCCAGCTGGGCCTGCTCGACTACGGAGCCGAGCGGGCGGAGCGGCTCGGCGTTCCGGAGGAGCGGATCGTGACCACCTGGCCGGTCGAGCGGCTCCTGGAGTGGACCCGCGGCTGAGGATCCTCGCGCGTTGCGCAAACGAACTGCGGCCATCACCCCCTTGACAGGGGGCCGTACCGCGGGACGAGATCCGACGCAAGTGGCGAAATCCCAGCCGCCCACGCGGCATGCTCGGTACCGGCCCGCTCCTCCCGGGCCGCTCCAGCGGTCGGGAGTCGCGCTCCGTCGCACTCTCCACTCCGACAGACCAGGTGAACCATGGCCACGCAGACCGCTCTCGACGCCGTGCGCGCCGCTCCCACTCTGCTCGAGGCCGTCCGGATGGCGGATGAGCTGACGGTCGCCGCGGTGAGCGACGGCGGCGGCCGCGCGGTGCGCCTGCTCACCCGCGCCGCTCTGGACTCCTCGGACCAGCTCACCGCGATCGCGGCCGTGCACTCGCTCGCGCAGGTCTTCGACGAGGAGGCCGACCTCGCGCTGCTGATGCTGCTCGAGGACGAGCGCCCGTACCTCCGCGAGCACGCCGCCTGGGCCTTCGGCGGGCGCCTGCCCCGCCCCGCTGCGCTCGGACCGCTGCTGCGCCTGGTCCGCGACGGCGGCTTCTCCGGCATGCTCGCGCAGCGCTCCGTCCTGCTCTGGGCCTCCTCGACCCCCGACCTCGTCGCCGTCGCGCTCGAGGGCGCGCTGCTCGGCGAGCGCGAAGCGGCGGCCCGGGCACGGCTCGTCGAGACCCTGGGCCTCGTGCCCGGCGCGATCGCCGAGCGCACCCTCCTGCACGTGGCCGCCGATCGCGCGGAGGGGCTGGAGGCGCGGGCCGCCGCGACGGACGCGCTCGGCGAGCGCGGCTCCGACGACGCCGAGCTCCTGCTCACCGGCCTGGCCGAGGAGGCGGCGCCGATCGGGCCCCTCGCCCGGCTCGCCCTGGGCGACCTCGCCCCCGCACCGGCCGTGGAGGCCGGACCGACGGTCGCCCAGCTCTTCGTCCACGCCGACATCGACGGCACCCTGACGCGCGTGGGCGCGGGCGACAACGGCGGCATCGCGACCCTGCTGGTGCGCCTGGGCGACTCGCTCGTCGAGCAGGAGGGCATCGACCGGGTGCTCACGCTCTCGCGCGGGACTCCGGCCGAGGCCGAGCGCGCGCTCGGCGAGCTGCCCGACTCCGGCCACGGCTTCGCTCCGGTCCCGTTCGTGGGGCCGCCCGTGGCCATGCCCCAGGCGTGGAGCCGCCGCATCGCCGCCGAGCGCGGCATCCGCCGGATCCTGCGCGCGGCCGGCCGGGTCGACGTGCTGCACCTGCGGATGGCGGACGTCGGATCCCTCGCGGCGGCCGCGGTCGCCCGGGAGCTCGAGATTTCCGTCGTGTTCACCCTCGCTCCGGACCCGCACGCCCTGATCGCGGGCCTGGACGCGTCCGGCGCCCTCACCCGCGCGGACTTCGGCGAGCGCGACGCCGCCGAGCACTTCTGGTTCCGCGTGCGCCTGGTGCAGCGCCTGGCCGCCGACGCCGCGCACACCGTCCTGTTCCCGCGGGAGGAGCTGGCGGCGACCATCCGCGAGCTGATCGGCGTCGACATCACCGCGCACCCGGAGCGGCACACGATCGTCCCGGAGGGGATCGACGTCGGCCTGGTCGAGCGCGGCGAGGCGGCCGCACGGGCCTCCGCCGCCGGTGAGCCGGTCGCGCTGGACGAGGGCGGGGACCTGGCCTCGCTCGACCTCCTGCTGGAGGAGCTGCCCGAGCACCGCCGCGGCCTCCCGCTGCTGCTCAGCGTGGGCCGCCTGCACCGGGTGAAGGGGATGGCGGCGCTCGCCGAGGCCTGGGCGTCCGACCCCTCGCTCCGGGAGCGCGCCAACCTGCTCCTGGTCGGCGGCGACCTCGCCGACCCGAGTCCCGACGAGCGCGAGCAGCTCGACCGCATCCGCGCCGTCGCGTCCGACGGGCTGCTCCTGGCCGGCCACCGCCCGAACGGGACCGTGGCCCGCTGGCTCGGCGCGATCCGGCACGGCCGACCGGGGCTCTCTGCTCCGGGAGGCGCCTACGTCTGCGCGAGCGTCAAGGAGGAGTTCGGCATCGCCCTCCTCGAGGCGCTCTCCGCAGGACTGGTCGTCGTCGCTCCGGCGACAGGCGGGCCCGCGACCTACGTCGAGGAGGGGGAGACCGGCTTCCTGGTCGACACCGCCGACCCCGCGGCGCTCGCCGCCGGCGCCGCCGCCGCACTGGATCTCGCAGGAGGGCCTCTCGGCGAGCACGCCGCGGCCCGCGGGCGTGCGATGGTCGCCGAGCGCTACACGGTGCAGGCCATGGCTCATGCCCTCTCGGGCGTCTACGCGCACGCGACCGCGGACCAGGAGCGTCCTCTCCGCTCGCCGCTCGTGCTGGGGGCCTCGTGACCCTGCTGATCATCAGCCCCGACTACGCGTCGCACCTGCTGCCGCTGGCGACCCTCGGCACGGCGTGGCAGGAGGCGGGCGAGCGCGTCGTCGTGGCCACCGGCGACGCGACGCGCTCCATCGTGGACGGCTTCGGATTCGAGCACATCGCGCTCCGGCTGGGGCGCGGCTCCAACCCGGGCACGATCCGCGCGGAGGAGCAGGCGCCCGACGAGGGCGCGTCCCTCCGCGGCTTCTTCGACGCCACCCGGCGCGGGATGGTCCCGACCCTCGCCTACCAGGCGCGGGAACGGCTCACCGACCTGCTCTGGGATCCGTCCGGCGTCGCCTCGCGCCTGCGCGTGATCCTCGACGAGGTGCAGCCCGACGCGATCGTGGTCGACCACCTCGCCTTCACCGCGCGCGTGGCGCTGAAGGCACTCCGCGTGCCCTACGGCGACGTCGTGCTCGGCCACCCCAGCGCGCTCACGGTGCCCGGCGAGGTCTACGGCTTCCCTCCGGTCTGGCCGGACGCCTTCGCTCCGGAGCCCGACGACCTCGATGCGCTCCGCGCCCTCTGCGAGCAGGTGCGCGACTCCTTCACCGCGGAGTGGAACGCCGCCCTCACCACCCTCGACCCCGGGGCGGCGCCCAGCGCCGACGCCTTCGCCGAGAGCGGCGACGTCCTGCTGCTCAACTACCCGGGCGAGCTCCACGACTCGGCCCGCACCGCTCAGCTGCCGCCGCACGCGTTCCTCGGCTCCGCCGTCCGCGAGGAGCCCGACGACGCGGAGGTCGAGGAGTGGCTCGCCGCGTCCGAGGACCCGGTCGTCTACGTGAGCTTCGGCAGCTTCCTCTCGGTGCGCGGCGACGTGCTCGCCCGGGTCGTCGAGGCCCTGGCCGGTATCGAGGTCGGGGGCAGGCCCGTCCGCGTGGCTCTCGCCTCCGGCGCGACCGAGCGCTCGGCCCTGGGCGAGGTCCCCGAGGGCTGGCTGGTCCGCGGCTTCCTGCCGCAGGTCGCGCTCCTGCGCCGGGCCGCGCTCGCGGTCAGCCACGGCGGCAACAACAGCGTCACGGAGGCGATGACCGCGGGCGTGCCGCTCGTCGTCCTGCCGTTCTCGACGGACCAGTTCGCGGGGGCGGCCGCGCTCGAGGACGCCGGGTTCGCCGCCGTGCTCGACCCCAACGCCGCCTCCGGGGGAGAGCTCGCGGAGGCTGCGCGGCGGATGCTCGCACTCGACGCTCCCGCCCGGGAACGGCTGACGGCGCTCGCCGAGGGCCTCGCCCGCGAGACGGGACCGCAACGGGCCCTCTCCGCCCTGAGCGGAGCGACCGTCCAGCGCTAGCCTGGGCCGATGGTCGAGCCGACACCCCGGGACGCGCCCCTGCGCGCCGAGCGGGACGCCGCGCGGGCGGAGCCGATGCTGGCTGCTCTCGGCCCGTTCGGGCGCTTCGAGGGGATCGTCCCTCCGCTGTTCGAGGCGGCCGTGCGGATCCTGCACCCCTCCGACGACCCGCCCCGGCGCTGGCGCGAGGTCGCCGAGCGGGAGGGGACGCTCCTGCATCCGCTCGCGCAGTGGGACTTGCTCACCGGCGAGCATCCCGACGAGTACGCGGAGCCCCGCCTCGGAGTGCTCCCGCTCGACGAGCTCGCGGCCGTCGCCGCCGTGCTCGCGGAGCACACGAGCGCTCCCGAGGACTGCCTGGCCGTGTTCTGGGAGGGGTTCGGCGTGCTGAGCGGCGGGTCGCGGATCCTGATCTCCCGCTCGGACGCCTCGGACGAGCTGCCCGAGTGGATGAGCGACACCCGGCCGACCGGCTGGGAGCACCCCGAGACCGCCGCCGCGGCGACAGTCGAGCTGCCGGGGCGGGAGGGGCCTCTGCTCTCGCTCGACGTCAGGGTGCTCGAGGACACCGCGTGGGCGCGCGCGGCGGGCTTCGCCGACGCCTCCGGGCTCGTCGTGCAGACTCCGCTCGCGCTCTGGCCGGAGGACCGGGCCTGGTACCTCGCGAGCGAGGTCGACTTCGACTCGACGCTGGTCGGCGGCTCGCGCGCCCTCGTCGACGACCTGCTGCGGCTCTCCGCCGCGGGGCGGATCGAGGCGCTCCTGCTGCCGGAGCAGGTGGACCTCACGAGCACCGGTGACCGGCTCAACCCGAGGCGGCGGTGACGGGGTGAGCGACGAGGACGACGAGCGCTGGCTCGTGGTGAAGGGCCGCCGGTGGCGGCGCACCGACCCCTCGCTGCCGGAGGACGTGGTCGCCGTCCTCACCTCGCACCTCGGGCGCGGGCGCTCGGGAGTGCGCTCGGCCAGGATGCACGAGGACGCGGAGGCGGAGGCGCTGGCGCGCAGGAGGGTCGGGCTCGCCAAGCACGGGCTGGGCGAGCGCGGACCGGCATGGTGGGACGAGCCCGAGGCCGATCGGCTCGAGCGCGCCCGCGAGGCGCTGCGGGCGCTCGAGGAGCTCGACGCTCCGGAGGACTGACTCGGCTTCTGCATCCCCCGAGCGTGTTCGCCGGGCGAGGCGGGCGGGGAAGGCCCGAGCGGATCCGGGGAGAGCGCGCGGGACCGCGGCCTGTGGAGGAGGACCGCCCCGCGGAAGCCGCTGGCAGAGGTCGCCCGCCGAGCCCGCCCGCTCGAGCCCGCCGGCCCCTAGCGGAACCTCACCACGAAGCCGTCCTCCGGCCCGGTCGGGAAGCTCTGCAGGCTCACGCGCAGATCCTGCCCGTCCTCGACGTCGTACGGGTGCCCCGCGGCCAGGAGCTCCAGCGCCGCGGACAGCAGGTCGACGGTCGCCGGCTCGCCCGGGCACCGGTGGTCGCCTCCGTAGTGCCCGCCGCCCTGGGCGATGAAGCCGTTGCGGTCGACCGGCGACCGGAACCGCTCCGGATCGAAGCGGCCCGGCGCCTCCCAGTGCGAGCCGTGGTCCGTCGCGTAGAGGTCGAGCAGCATCCACTGCCCTGCGGGAAGCGTCTCGCCGCGGAAGTCCAGCTCCCGGCGGGCCCTTCCTCCGACCATCGGGAAGAACGGGTAGAAGCGCCGCACCTCGTTCGCGAACGCGACGCGCTCCTCCTGGTCGGCGAGCCGCTCCCGCCACTCCGGATGCCGGTGCAGCGCGAGCGCCGCCAGCACCACGAAGCGCCCCACCGCGACCGTGGGCCGCAGCACGTTGATCAGCTCCACCGCGGCGACCTCGACGGGCAGGAGGCCGCCGTCCTCCTTCTCGTGCGCGATCCGGTGCAGGGGAGTCGGGGAGGGTCCGGCCGTCCGGCTCGCCTCGATCAGGCCGCGCGCCCACCGCTCGGTCGAGCGGCGGCGGAGTCGCGCGGCCCAGTTGGGCGGGCCGAAGCGCCCGGCGTTGTCGATCATCGCCCGGAGCTCGTCCGTGCGCCGCAGCACCTCCTCCTCGTCGGCCTCGATGCCGGCCCACGACAGGACCGCGCGGCCCAGGACCTCGGCGGCGACGTCCTGGAGGCGGACCCGCTCGCCGGTCAGCCGGGCGGCGGACGCCTGCCACTCCCGCGCGAAGGCCGAGACCAGCCTCGACCGCTGCTCGGGCGTCTCCACCAGATCCAGGAACATCCGCTTCCGCCTCCGGTGCGGCTCGTCCTCGAGGGTCTGCACGCTGCCCTCGTCCTGCAGGAGGTGCAGCACGGAGCCGGGCAGCGCGCCCTCGCGGTCGAAGCGCCCGCCCTCGTAGAAGAAGCGCGCCGCCTCGATACCGCGCGCCATGATCACGGGCCGTCCGAGGATCCGGGTGCGGAACGCGTCCGCGCCCACGTCGTCGAAGCGCCGCGTCCCGAAGAGGTAGCCGTCGGCGAGGACGGCCGCGCTGCTGTCGATCGCGGGGAGGACGGGGATCGAGGCGGCGATCAGCCGGCCGATCCCTCGGTGTCGTCGCCCTCGGCCTGCGAGGGCTTGTCGACGCCCGCGTCGTCGACGTGGTCGTGGTTCTGCGGGTTCTCCTGCGGCTGCTCGGTCCGGTCGGTCATGGTGCTCCTCTCGCGTCGGCGCGGTGCGCGCCTCGCGGCCACGGTAGGAAGAGCGCGGCGGACCCGGGTACCCCGTTGACTCGCGGGGGAGGGGCGGGCAGACTCCGCCGCCCTCAGCGCCTCCGCAGGAGGACCGGCGCGGTCGCCCAGACCACGGCGAGCAGCAGCAGCACGCCTCCGCCCGCCCAGAGGCCCGCCGGCCCGCCCAGCACGACGTCGAACACGAAGCCCACGACTCCGACGAACAGCAGCGATCCCGCCGCGAGGCACACCGTGACCACCCGGTTGCCGAACCGCACCAGCTCGGCCTTCCTCCGCCGCTGGAACAGCAGCCGGTGGGCGATGACGGGCGCCAGCGCCAGGATCGTGACGCACGCGGCGAGCAGGACGAGCACGAGGTAGAGCGCCACGTCGGGCGGCGCGAGGTCGGCGAAGCGCTGCTGGAAGCACAGCGTCAGCAGGAAGCCGCCCAGGATCTGCGTGCCGGTCTGCACGACCCGCAGCTCCTGCAGGATCTCGTTCCAGTTGCGGTCGGATCGCTCCTCCACCGTCTCGTCGCGACCGGAGTCGGGGGCGGAGGGGTCGACGGGTCGGTCGCTCATGGGACGAGGGTAGAGCTCAGGCGAGCAGGGACTCCGCCAGCGAGATCGCCCCGCGCACCCCGGACTCGTCGCCGAGGGCCGGGCGCACGATGCGGATCCGCCCGCCGCCCGTCCCCGTCGCTCCGGGCGCGCCCATCAGCCGCTCGACCTCGGCCTCGACCGCGGGGACGAGCCCCGGCGTCTTCGACACGCCTCCGCCGACGACCGCGAGCCGCACGCCCGCGACGTAGGCGAGCGTCGTGACGAGCTGCGCGAGGTAGTAGGAGCTGAATCGGAGGTTCGCGGCCGCCTCCTCGGGGCCGAGGCGGGAGCCGTCGACGCCCCAGCGCGCCGAGATCGCGGGACCGGCGACCAGACCCTCGAGGCAGTCGCCGTGGAAGGGGCAGGTGCCGGCGAAGCCGTCCTCGGGGTGGCGGCGGGGCAGCAGGTGCGCGACCTCGGGCCAGCCGCTTCCGGCGAGGAGCCGTCCGCCCGCGATCACGCCGCCGCCGACTCCGGTGCCGACCGTCAGGTAGACGAAGTCGTCGACTCCGGCTCCGGCGCCCCAGCGGGCCTCGCCCAGGGCGGCTCCGTTGACGTCGGTGACCAGCGCGAGCCGGGCGCCCGGTGCGGCCGCGCCGATCGGGCCGAGGACGTCGGTGCCCTCCCAGCCGAGCTTCGGCGTGGAGGTGAGGTGCCCGTAGGTCGGCGAGCCGGGATGGATGTCGAGCGGGCCGAAGGAGGCGACGCCGACCGCGGCGACGGTGCCGTCGACTCCGTGGCCGCTGACGAAGCCGGCCAGATCGGCGAGAGTCTCGGCGGGCCCGCGGGTCGGCAGGGTCGTCGTCGCGAGGATCCGCTCGGGATCAGCGGCGTCGGCGACCGCCGCGACGACCTTCGTGCCCCCGGTCTCGATGCCGACGAGGAGGGGACGGTCGGCGGTGGCGCTCATGGATCTCCAGGGCTCGTGCGGTGCGTCTCGGGTCTCAGCAGGCGGACAGCGAGCGCACCTGCGCCGACAGGGTCAGGGGGCTGCCGAGGAGCAGCACCTGATCGAGGTCGTGGCCCTGCATCTTCACACGGGTGCTGCGCGGCAGGCAGGTCGGCTCGCTGAGGTAGAGCGGGGCGCCCTGCTTCGCGGCGACCGGGCCGACGGCCAGCGCGTCGGCGAAGCCGGTGGCGGTCGCGAGGTAGACGGTGTCGCCCAGCTCGGACGGCGGGAAGACGTCGTTGAGGCGTCGGCTGGTGTCGTGGCGGTCCGTACCGGCGATGCGCGACACGGTGTCGGCGATCTTCGCGGCGCGCAGGTCTGCCTCGACGGCGGTCGAGATCGACGGCGCACCGCCGAGCAGCTGCACGGAGGAGGGGTCGAGCCCGGCGAGTGTGTCGCGGGTCGGCTGGTCGAGGCGCGAGCGGGCGCCGTCGACGAGGAGGACGGGCTCGGCGCGGCGGCCGGCGATCGGCGCGACCGAGAGGGCGTCCGGGAAGTTGGTGCCGGTCGCGACGAAGACGTTCTCGTAGCTGCCGTCCGGGAAGGCGTCCTCGACGATCCGGCGCGAGGTGTCGTAGCGGTCGACGCCCTCGATGCGCTCGGTCGGGATCCCGAGGGCCCGCACCTGCTGGAGCACCGAGTCGCTCACGGAGAGGGCGCTGCCGACCACGACGATCCGCTGCGGGGCGAGGCGGCGCAGCTCGGCCGCCACCACGGCGGGCAGGACGCTCGGGTCGGTGAGCAGGAGGGCGCCGCCCTGCTTCGCGGCGGCGGGGCCGGCGCTCAGCGCGTCCGGCCAGTTCGCTCCGCTGGCGAGGTAGACGACGGGGGCGCCGTCGGCGAATCCGGAGGCGGTCACCGCGACGGCGGTCGCGTACCGGTCGGTCCCGGCGAGGCGGGCGACGTCGGAGGAGTAGGCGGACGGGAAGAAGTCGATGCCGCTGCGGCCGCCCGGCGGCACGGAGACGACCGCGCGCTCGTCGAGGCGGGCCAGGCGGGAGAAGTACTGGTCGTCGTAGGCGGGGTACCCCGGCTCCACGAGGCGCAGGAGGTAGTCGCCGGCGGGCAGGGCGAGGTCGCCCGTGTCCCACGCGCGGGCGGCGCCGGGGGCTCCGGTGACGGGGACGGTGTCGAGGAGCGAGTACGTCCCTCCGTCGACCCACCAGGCCTGCACGTCGAAGGAGGGGGAGGAGACGCCGGGGACCGCGTCGGCGGTGATCGATCCGGACAGCTCGGCGGTGCGCAGGAGGGAGATGGCGACGGACTCGTCGGTCCCCCGGGTCGTCCTCGCGGCCTCGGCGACCGGGGTGTCACCGAACCAGGTCGGGTACCAGTCGTCGCTGCCGATCAGGTTCGCGCGGACGGTGAGGGGCTCGCCGCCGGGAACGGGGAGGGAGAAGTCGGCGCCCGTGTCCGCCTCGGCGACCACGTCGCCCTCGGCGTTCTGGACCTGGACGTAGAAGGACGGGTTCGCGGGGGCGGGGTGCTCCTCATCGGCGTCGCGGAGCGCGATGGTGCCGGAGAGGACGACCTCGGCGGCCGCCTCCTGCGCGGCGCTCGCGCCCGGGAGATCGGGGGCGGCGACGGCCGGACCGGCGGCGAGGCCGGCCAGCAGGAGAGCGGAGACGCCGATCGCGGCGAGGGGGCGTGCGGGCACGGCGGGCCTTTCGGCAGGATCCGCGGGAGGCCGCGGCGGACACGGTGTCTGAATGCTAGCCGCCGCCCGCCTCCGGGCGAGGGCGGGTGTCGGCGGGATGGGCCCCCGTCCGGGGGACGATGGTGGTGGATTCCCGGGGCCGCCGGAGGAGTCCGCGCGAGCAGGCTCCCCCGGCGACCCGGGTCGGATCCCTTACTTGACGACCGCTGCGGTGGCGGCGGAGGTGCGCGTCGCCGTCGTGTAGTCGGCCTTCTTGCCGGTGACGGTCACCGTGATCTTCTTCCCCACCGTGGCGCTGGTCGGCTTGTAGGTGGCGGAGGTCGCCCCGGTGATCGCGGTGCCGTTCGCCTTCCACTGGTAGGTGAGGGCCACCGGCGAGGGACCCCACGTGCCCGGCTTGGCGGTCAGGGTGGAGCCGACCTTCGCGGTGCCGGTGATCGTCGGGGTCGCGGCGGAGAGGGTTCCCGCCACCACGGCGCTCGTCTTCGCGGAGGTCTTCGTCACGGCGGTGAATCCGGACTTCGACCCCGTGACCGTCACGGTGATCGTCTTCCCGAGAGTGGCGCCGGTCGGCGTGTACGTCGCGGACGTCGCCCCGCTCAGAGCGGTGCCGTTCGCCTTCCACTGGTAGGCGAGGGCGACGGGGGAGGGGCCCCAGGTGCCGGGCTTCGCGGTGAGGGTCGAGCCGACCTTCACCGTGCCGCTGATGGTCGGCGTCGCAGCGGTGATCGCGCCGCCGGTCACGGCAGCGGTCCCGGAGGAGACCCGCGTGGTCGAGACGTAGCCCGACTTCGAGCCCGTGACGGCGGCGGTGATCACCCTGCCCGCGTCGGCCGCGACCGGACGGTACGTGGTGCCGGTCGCCCCGCTGATCGCGGTGCCGTTCGCACGCCACTGGTACGCGAGGGCCACGGGGGAGGGGCCCCAGGTGCCGGCGCTCGCCGTGAGCGTCGAGCCGACCGCGGCGGTGCCGGTGACGGTCGGGGTCGCGGCGGTGAGGGCGGTGCCGCCGATGCGCACGACGGTCGATGCCGCCCCGCTGTCGCCTCCGGCATTGATAGCGCTGACGCTCATCGTGTAGGTGGCGCCCGCCGCCAGGTGCGTGAACGTGAAGGAGCGTGCGGTGGCGGCAACGGTCGTCGACCACGGTCCGGCTCCCGCGTTGTCGACGCCGTTGCGCGAGACGCGGTAGCCGGTGATCGCCGGGTTGCCGGCCGACTCCGGAGGCGCCCAGGAGATCGTCGCGGATCGCACGCTGTCGTTCGTGGTGCCGGCGACGCGCGTGGGAACGGAGGGGGCGAAGTAGGCGTCGGCGGTGCGGGTGACCGTTGCCGCTTCGCTGGTGCCGACCGCGTTGATCGCCTGAACGGTGAAGGTGTAGGAGGTGTTCGGGCGGAGGTTCGTGAACGTCTGCGAGCGGCGGTCGGCGGAGACGACGGTCGACCAGGGGCCGCTGCCGGACGCGTCGGTGCCGTTGCGGCTGACCCTGTAGCCCGTGATGTCGGTGCCGCCGTCGGCGTAGGGCGCCTCCCATGAAACGGCCATCGACGTGCCGCTGGGCTCCGCGTATGCGAACTCAGGAGCAGCAGGACGGGTGGTGCCGGTGCCGAAGGAGACGCAGCTCTTTGGAGAGTCGAGGTAGTCGGCATAGTCGGCACTTTCCGACCTGAAGTACCAGGACGCAGCCCAGATGCAGTATTCGTAGCGATGGCCGGCGGCCACATCGAGATTCTGCGAGGTTGTGGTCAGGGAGTACTCGACGTCGTAGCCGCTGCCGTTGCCCCAGTCATCGTCGTAACTCGCGATATCGTCGAGCGTGGCGTGGTACTCATCGAAGGAGCACGCTTCCCCGTTGATCGACGGCCGCTTCCACCGGGCGGAAGCCAGTGCTGTGGATTCGTCGTAGGCCACCGAGAGCTCGGCCGGCGCAGGGACGTTCCAGTAATGGTAGAGACCGGTGCTGGTCGGGATGCTCTGGGTCGATGATGCGACTAGTTTCTGGCCGTACTCGCCGCCGGAGAACGAGGCGTTGAAATCAGTCACACTCGCAACTTCAATGGTATAGCCATTCACATCGCGAGGTAAGTCGAAAGAGACCGAAGTTGCGTTCGACACTTCCGTCAGGGCTGTCGTATACGAGTCGGTGTCCCCATATCGCGTCGTGTAAATCGTGTAGATGTGCACGCGATAGCCGGCGACCTTCTGCGCGGGTGCCGTCCACGAGATGGTGACGGCGTCCGTGCAGCTGTTGTCAGAAGCGACGACGTTCGTCGGCGCGGCCGGCGATCCCGCGGCCTGGGCCGGGGTCGCGACGAAGAGGGAGAGGAGCAGGGCGAGGAAAAGGGAGACGCTGAGGGTCTTCGTTCGCATGGAGGAGGGCATCCGGATTCGTCGGAGCGAGAAGGCCGACGACTGTCGGGCCGGAGGGATCGTCCCATGCCGCTTATCGCTGCCCTAAGTCCCCCATTCAGGGCAGAATTCGGCGGATTCCACAGATGTCATCAGCGCGATGACAAGAGAGAGGGATAAGGCCTTCTCGCCGAGAGGCGCAACGTCGTCCCTCCGAAAGCCGCCTCAAGGCGAGAGTCGCGGCGGCATCACAGTGCCCCGCGGAAGAGCCGCGGTGGTTTCCCGCGCCGCACCCACCGTTCACGCGCGTTCCGTGCGCCCCACGGCGAGAACCGCACGATCGGCGCGTGCAAGACTGGGCGCGAGCGTGCTCCATCCCGCTGCGTCATGCGCGGGGCACGGAGCCACTGGACCCGGTCCGCTCATCCGCATCCTTTCGCAGGAGGACTCGAATGACCGATACCGCCGTGCTCGCCGAGGCACCCGCCCGAACCCCCGTCGCGAAGACGATCCTGATGTGCCGTCCCGAGCACTTCACCGTCGTCTACCGCATCAATCCGTGGATGGACCCGCAGGTCCCCACCGACACCTCCCTCGCCGTCCGGCAGTGGCAGACCCTCTACGACACCTACGCCGATCTGGGCTTCACCATCGAGCTGATCGAGCCCGAGGCCGGACTGCCGGACATGGTCTACGCGGCCAACGGCGGATTCGTGATCGACGGCATCGCCTACGGCGCCTCCTTCACCTACCCCGAGCGCCAGCCCGAGGGCCCGGCGTACATGGACTGGTTCCGCTCGGCCGGCTTCGACGTCCGCGTCCCCGAGGAGGTCAACGAGGGCGAGGGCGACTTCCTCCTCGTCGGCGAGCGGATCCTCGCCGGCACGGGCTTCCGCTCCGCCTCCGACTCGCACGCCGAGGTCGCCCGCGTCTTCGGCCGCGAGGTCGTCACGCTCGAGCTCGTGAACCCGTCGTTCTACCACCTCGACACCGCGATCGCCGTGCTCGACGACACGAACATCGCCTACCTTCCGAGCGCGTTCAGCGAGGAGGGCAACCGCACCCTCCGCGAGCTCTACCCCGACGCGATCCTCGTCTCGGAGGAGGACGCGTCCGTGCTCGGGCTCAACTCCTTCTCCGACGGCCTCAATGTCGTCATCGCGTCCCGTGCGACGGGCTTCGAGCGCCAGCTGCGCGAGCGCGGCTACAACCCGATCGGCGTCGACCTGTCCGAGCTGCTGCTCGGCGGCGGCGGCGTGAAGTGCTGCACGCTCGAGCTGCGCCGCTGACCCACTCCCCGTGGTCGGCGATCAGCAGCGCCGACCCACCCTCCACTGTCCACGATCCGTCGCACTCGACGCCGAGTGCGACGACTCCTGGAGAGTCGATCGTCCCCTCAGGAGGAACGACATGAGCATCACCGACACCGACACCGCCCGCTCCGCCGCCCTCATCGCCGCGGAGGAGGAGCACGCCGCCCACAACTACCACCCGCTGCCCGTCGTCGCGGCCACCGGCGAGGGCGCCTGGATCACCGACGTCGAGGGCGTCCGCTACCTCGACTGCCTCGCCGCCTACTCCGCCGTGAACTTCGGCCACTCGCACCCGGTGCTGCTGGAGGCGGCCCGCGAGCAGCTCGGCCGCGTCACCCTGACCAGCCGCGCGTTCCACAACGACCGCCTCGGCCCGTTCGTCACGGCGCTCGCCGCGCTCGCCGGCAAGGACATGGTCCTGCCGATGAACACGGGCGCGGAGGCGGTCGAGTCGGGCATCAAGGTCGCCCGCGCCTGGGGCTACCGGGTCAAGGGCGTCGCTCCGGGCCGGGCGAACATCATCGTCGCGGCGGGCAACTTCCACGGCCGCACGACCACGATCATCTCGTTCAGCGACGACGCGGAGGCGCGCGACGGCTTCGCCCCGTTCACGCCCGGATTCCGCACGGTCCCGTTCGGGGACGCGGAGGCCCTCGAGGCCGCGATCGACGACGACACCGTCGCCGTGCTGATCGAGCCGATCCAGGGCGAGGCGGGCATCGTCGTGCCGCCGGCCGACTACCTCCCGGCCGTCCGCGAGATCACCGCTCGCCGCAACGTCCTCTTCATCGCGGATGAGATCCAGTCCGGCCTCGGCCGCACCGGCGCCACCTTCGCCTGCGACCTGGTCGGAGTCGTCCCCGACGTCTACCTGCTCGGCAAGGCGCTCGGCGGCGGCATCGTCCCCGTCTCGGCCGTGGTCGCGGACGCCGACGTGCTCGGCGTCCTGCAGCCGGGCCAGCACGGCTCCACCTTCGGCGGCAACCCGCTCGCCGCGGCCGTCGGCCTCGCAGTCGTCGAGATGCTCGCGACCGGCGAGTACCAGGCCCTCGCCCGCGAGCGCGGCGCGCAGTTGCACGCCCGCCTCGAGGCGCTGATCGGCCGCGGAGTGGTCGCCGTCCGCGGCGCCGGACTCTGGGCCGGCATCGACATCGACCCGCGGCTCGCCTCGGGCCGCGCCGTCTGCGAGGCCCTGATGGCCCGCGGAGTGCTGGCCAAGGACACGCACGGCTCGACGATCCGCCTGGCGCCGCCGCTCGTGGTCACCGCCGCCGAGATCGACTTCGCCGTCGACGAGCTGGAGGCCGTGCTCGAGTCGCTGCGCTGAGGCGCACCGTCCTCCCTCCGCGAGGTGCCGCTCCGGTCCGCGACACGCCGTGCCGGCCGCACCGGAGCGGCGTCTCGCGGGGAGGGGTCAGCGAGCGGCGCCCGCCGTCGCCGACTCGGGCAGGCTGCTCATGGGGAGGGTGTACTCGCCCTTCAGCGCCGAGATCCAGACGGTGGTCGGGGCGACGGCGGCGAAGTTCGAGTTGAGCAGCGCCATCAGCGTGGTGTGCAGGGAGTGCGCGTCGATCGTGCCGGCGTCGTTCGCGATCGCGATCGCGCCCGTCGCGTCGGAGAGGACCTCGGCGCGGAGCCCGTGCGTCTCCGCCTCGGCGGCCGAGGCGAGGATGCAGTTGTTGGTCATGTAGCCGACGAGGGTGATCGTGTCGACGTCGTGCTCGCGGAGCCAGTCGAGCAGGTCGGTCCCCGCGAAGACCGTACCGAACTGCTTCGTGACGTTCTTCCACGAATCCGAGCGGCGCTTCTCGATCTCCGGGTGCAGCGCGAAGGACGGACCCGACGGGTCGAAGATCGGCGCTCCCTCGCCCGCGCTGTGCTGGACGACGGCGATTGGGAGGCCCGCGGCGGCGGCGGAGTCGAGGGCGGCGGCGATCCTCGGCAGCGACTGCGCGTGCGGCGGGTACTGGATCTCGAGCGGACCGCTGAAGTACTCCTGCTGCACGTCGACGAGGATCAGTGCGCGGCGCGGTGTGGTCATGAGGGGCTCCCATCGGTGGCGGACGTCCCCGATCCTCCCGCCCGGGGCTGGGAGCGGCGGTCAGCCACGCGGCCCGCGACCCGGTCGTGGGCGCAGGCCCACACCTCCTCGTGCTCGAGCGGAGTGAGGACGCCGGCGTCGAGCAGCCGGTCGGCCCGCCGCAGCGCGGCCGCGATCGCCGCCTGCTCGGCGACGGCGGGGGAGTCGACGTCCGCGATCACGAGCCGGCGGGCGCAGGCCCGGCGGAGGCGGCGGGTCGAGCGGGCCGAGAGGAGCAGGAGCGACGCGGTCGGCAGGGCGAGCGCGGCCAGCAGGAGGAGCGGCAGCCGGTCGAGCGCGAGCGTCCCGACGGCGCCGGCGGCCGTCACGGCCACGACCAGCTGCGGACCGGCCGCGTGCAGGTGGAGGCGCCTCCGCTCCTCGACGGAGGTGCCGGGCGCGAAGACCACGAGCTCGCTCCGGACGACGCCGTACCGGCTCGCGCCGACGGTGTGGCGGCCCCAGCGGGGACCGGCGTCGAGGAGGCGGAGGAGCAGGTGCACGAGCGCCATCGTCGGCCCGCGACGGCGGGTGCGAGGGGATCCTGACGGAACGCGGACGCGCACCGGGCCGATCCGCACGGTCCGCTCGCGCGACGCTCACGATGCCCTCACGACCCCCTCACGACGCGGGATCGCGCGTCGACGTCCCTCCCCAGCCGATTACCCGTGAGGAAAGCGTGAGGATCCGCTCATTCCGGGCGGGCGCGCTCCTCACGGCGAGTAGAAACATCCAGTGACCTCTTCCGTCGTCCGTGGCGACCCCGACGCCCTCGAACCCTCCCCTCTCTCCTCCGCGCGCGCGGGCGGGGTGAAGGCGTGGCTCCTCGAGGGCCTCCGCGACGACTCCGGAGCCCACCCCGGCCCCCACGCGGCCACCGGCAAGACGCACTCCTGGTGGCGCGTCATGTGCCTCACGGGTGTCGACTACTTCTCCACCCTCGGCTACCAGCCGGCGATCGCGGCGCTCGCCGCCGGCCTGGTCTCGCCGCTCGCGACGATCGTCCTGGTGGTGCTGACCCTCCTCGGCGCGCTCCCCGTCTACCGCCGCGTGGCCCGCGAGAGCTTCCGCGGCGAGGGGTCGATCGCGATGCTCGAGCGCCTGCTGCCCTGGTGGGGCGGCAAGCTCTTCGTGCTCGTGCTGCTGGGGTTCGCGGCCACCGACTTCATGATCACGATCACCCTCTCGGCGGCCGACGCGACGGCGCACGCGGTCGAGAACCCGTTCGCCCCCGCCTGGTTCCACGGGGCGGAGGTGCCGCTCACGCTGGGGCTGATCGCCCTGCTGGGGATCGTGTTCCTGCGCGGGTTCCGCGAGGCCATCTCGATCGCGGTCGTGCTCGTGGCCGTGTTCCTCCTGCTCAACGCGATCGTGATCGCCGTGGCGATCGGGCACGTGGCCGAGAACCCCGTCGTCATCGGCGACTGGTGGTCGGCGCTCACGACCCAGCACGGGAATCCGCTGATCATGGTCGGCATCGCGCTCATCGTGTTCCCCAAGCTCGCGCTCGGGCTCTCCGGCTTCGAGACCGGGGTCGCGGTCATGCCGCAGATCCGCGGCGACGCGGGCGACACCGAGGACGCCCCGGTCGGCCGCATCCGCGGGGCGAAGCGGCTGCTCATCACCGCCGCCGTCACGATGTCGGCGTTCCTCATCACCTCGAGCTTCGTCACCACGCTGCTCATCCCGCAGGCGCAGTTCCAGCCGGGCGGCGAGGCCAACGGCCGCGCGCTGGCCTACCTCGCGCACGAGTACCTCGGCGAGGGCTTCGGCACGGTCTACGACATCGCGACGATCTGCATCCTCTGGTTCGCGGGCGCCTCCGCGCTGGCCGGCCTGCTCAACATCGTCCCGCGCTACCTGCCCCGCTACGGCATGGCTCCCCAGTGGGCCGGCGCCGTCCGTCCGCTCGTGCTGGTCTTCACCGTCGTCGCCTTCGTCATCACGATCCTCTTCCGCGCCGACGTCGACGCGCAGGGCGGGGCCTACGCGACCGGCGTGCTGGTGCTGATCACCTCCGCGTCCGTCGCCGTGTTCCTCTCGGCGAAGCGCAGGAAGCAGCGCAAGCGCGCCGCGGGCTTCGCGGTCATCGCGCTGGTCTTCGTCTACACGACGGTCGTGAACGTGGTCGAGAGGCCCGACGGCGTGAGGATCGCGGCGGTCTTCATCGTCGGCATCCTCGCGGTCTCGCTCGTCTCGCGCGTGCACCGCTCGTTCCAGCTGCGCGCCACCTCCGTGGTGTTCGACGCCGCCGCGATCGACTTCCTCTCCACGGACGCCGACGACTACGGCGTGATCCGCATCCTCGCGAACGAGCCCGACGACGGCTCCGAGGCCGAGTACCGGGACAAGCTGGCGGAGGAGCAGCGCGACAGCAACCTGCCCATGCGCGGGCCGGTGCTCTTCCTCGAGGTGCACACCACCGACTCCTCCGACTTCGAGGAGGACCTGGTCGTGCAGGGCCGCGTCTGCCACGGCTTCCGCGTGCTCACGGTGACCAGCGGCAACATCCCGAACACCATCGCCACGGTGCTGCTCGAGATCCGCGACCTCACCGGCGTGATCCCGGACGTCTACTTCGAGTGGACCGAGGGCGGCCCCATCTCGAACATGTTCCGCTTCCTCATCACCGGCACCGGCGAGGTCGCCCCCGTCACCCGCGAGGTCCTCCGCCGCGCGGAGTCCCGCCGCGACCGCCGGCCGGGCGTGCACGTGGGCTGACGCCTGCTGCGCGGCGGGGGAGTGGCGGCGCGGAGGTGCCGCTCCTGCTGCGGGATGCCGCCGAGACGCCGCTCCTGCTGCAGGATGCCGCCGAGACGCCGCTCCGTCATCGAGACATCGCTGCAGGAGCGGTGTGTCGCCGGAGGAGGCGGCGTCCCTGCGCGCGGCGGCCCCGTAGCGTGGGCGCGGGCGCCCGTCGGGGCGCCGACACCGACGAACGGACGACGATGACCCTCGAGGACCAGCGCGCGCACATCCTGACCGGCGCCGTGTACGACGACATGACCCCCGAGCTGGTCGCCGCGCGCGAGCGGGCGGTCCTCGCCTCGAACGCGTACAACGCGAGCTTCGGGCGTCCGCCGGTCGAGCGGGAGGCACTGCTCCGCGAGCTCGTCGCCTCCGTGGGCGCGGACGCGCACCTCGAGCCGACGTTCCGCTGCGAGTTCGGGTTCAACATCACGATCGGCGACCGCTTCTACGCGAACTTCGACTGCATCCTGCTCGACGGCGCCCCCATCACGATCGGCGACGACGTGCTGTTCGGCCCCCGCGTCTCGATCTACACGTCGAACCACGCCCTCGACCCGGCCGAGCGCGCCGCCGGCGCCTGCACTGCGAAGCCGGTCGTCGTCGGCGACGGCGTCTGGATCGGCGGCGGCGTCACGATCAACCAGGGCGTCACCATCGGCGACGGGGCCGTGATCGGCTCGGGCAGCGTCGTCACCCGCGACGTCCCTCCGCTCACCGTCGCGGCCGGCGTCCCCGCCCGCGTCCTCCGCTCGATCACCCCCGACGACCGGACCGGCTACCGCCCGGCTCACTGACGCGGACCCACTCCGGCTCCGAGACGCCGGCTCCGAGACGCCGCGGGACTGCTCCCGGCCTCGCGGCGATCCGCCCTCAGGACTTCACGGTCGACAGAGGCTCGGTGATGCTCTCGAGGCTGCGGCGCTCGGCGTCCACGCCGAAGATCAGGGCGATCACGCCGCCGAGGATCATCACGGCGGCGCCGACGAAGTACCCGATCGTCAGCGGTCCTCGGTCGCTGCCGTCGCCGATCAGGGCGCCGTAGAGGGCGGGGGCGACCGCTCCGGCGATCTGGCCGAGGGTGAAGAAGTACGAGATCGCCTGGCTGCGCAGCTCGAGCGGGAAGATCTCGCTCACGGTGAGGTAGGCGCTCGAGGCTCCCGCGGAGGCGAAGAAGAACGACACGCACCAGAGGATCGTCTGCGTCGTCGCGGTGAGGACGTCCATGCTGAAGAGGACCGCCGAGACGGCCAGGACCGCTCCCGAGACGCCGTAGGTGAGGAAGATCATCTTCCGCCGGCCCCACACGTCGAACAGGTGGCCGAGCACCAGCGGCCCGACGAGGTTGCCGATCGCGAACGGGAAGAAGAAGTACGAGATCGCGCTCTGCTCGACTCCGTAGAAGTTCTCGAGCACCAGCGCGTAGGTGAAGAAGATCGCGTTGTAGAGGAACGACTGGGTGATCATCATCGTCGCGCCCACCAGCGTCCGCTTCGGGTACTGCCGCAGCAGCACCCGGGCGATGGTGCGGAAGGGGATGCTCTCCGTCGCCTTCACGGTGATCGCCTTCGCGTCGTCGACCGGCTCGAGCACGCCGCCCTCCGCCTCCACTCGGCGCTCGATCTCGTCGACGGTGCGCTCCGCCTCCTCCTCGCGGCCGTGCGTCATCAGCCAGCGGGGGCTCTCGGGGATGTGGCGGCGCAGGTAGATGATCGCCAGTCCGAGGATCGGGCCGAGGAAGAAGCCGAGGCGCCAGCCGACGTTCTCGGCGAAGAGCGCGTCGTTCAGGAAGAACAGGTTGGCCGCGGAGCCGAGAGCCGCGCCGCCCCAGTAGGTGCCGTTGATCGCGATGTCGACGCGGCCGCGGTACTTGGAGGGGATGAGCTCGTCGATCGCGGAGTTGATCGCCGCGTACTCGCCGCCGATCCCCATGCCCGCGAAGAAGCGGAACACGGCGAGGAAGACGTAGTTCGGCGCGAGTCCCGCCAGGCCGCTGGCGACCAGGTAGATGACGAGCGTCAGGATGAACAGCTTGCGCCGCCCGAGCTTGTCGCTCAGCCGCCCGAAGATCAGGGCGCCCGCGATCTGCCCGCACAGGTAGATCGTGCCGAGCAGGCCGACCTCGAAGGC
Source organism: Rathayibacter sp. RFBD1 (assembly GCF_002932915.1). Taxonomy (NCBI): domain Bacteria; kingdom Bacillati; phylum Actinomycetota; class Actinomycetes; order Micrococcales; family Microbacteriaceae; genus Rathayibacter; species Rathayibacter sp. RFBD1. The sequence goes on along the minus strand of NZ_PSWQ01000006.1, from coordinate 7,300 downwards.
CGAGAGCCCGAACTCCTTCGCGAAGCCGGCGGAGGCGACGATCTGGATCTCGAGTCCGTCCAGCACCCACGAGAAGCCGAGGCCGACGACGATCGACCAGTGGAAGCGGGTCCAGGGGAGCCTGTCGATGCGGGCGGGCACGAGGCTCCGGACCGGGCCGCGCGGACTGGTGGATGTCGACATGGCGAGCGCCTTCCTGTCGCCCCGGCGTCGTTGCGGAGGAACGCTGTCCCGAGCGCGGCGAGACGACACTAGACCCGCCGGCGGCTCCATATCGCCGGGCTATTCACCCCTTGTCAGGGACCGCCGAGCGGGTGTATCCCGGGGATCGGTGCCCACCGGAGGCGGAGCGCGGCGCGGAGCTCATCGGCCCGGATCCGGAGCGAGGCGCGGTGGACGCGAGCCCGGATCCGTTCCGCGGGGCCTGACACCGCCCGCCTCCTCGGCCTAGCGTGGAGGCATGATCGACGCGACGCCCGCGGGCACCCCCACCTACGTCCTCAGCGAGGGGCCCGTCTGGGATCCGGACACCGCCCGCCTCACCTGGGTCGACATCGAGGCCGGCGCAGTCCTGTCCGCCCCCGTCACCGCGGACGGGATCGGAGCGATCTCGCGCACCGACGTCGGCGAGCAGGTCGGCGCCGCGCTGCCCCTGGGCGACGGGCGGACGCTCGTCGCGCTGACCCGGCGGCTCGCGATCCTGGAGGTCGACGGCTCCCTCACGCGCGGCTCCGAGCTGCTGCCGGAGGGGCACCGCTTCAACGACGGCACGATCGACCCGCAGGGGCGCCTCCTGGTCGGCTCGCTGACCCTCGGCGAGTCGGCGGGCGACGACGTCCTGCTGCGCATCGAGCACGACGGATCCGTCACCGTGCTCGACGACGACCTGCGGCTCTCGAACGGACTCGGCTTCTCGCCGGACGGCTCTGTGCTGTACTCGGCCGACACCGAGTCGGGCGTGATCCACCGCCGCTCCTACGCGGACGCCGAGCACGGCCCGCGCGAGCCGTTCGTCGAGCTCGAGGAGGGCGTGTTCGCCGACGGACTGACCGTGGACGCCGACGGCCGCGTGTGGGTCGCGGTCTGGGGCGGGAGCGGCGTCCGCGTGTTCGAGGCCGACGGCAGCCCGGTCGAGGGCGAGGGAATCAGGATCGACGCCCCGCACTCCTCCAGCATCGCCTTCGCGGGCGAGGACCTGGACATCGCGGTCGTCACCTCCGCATCACGCGACCTCTCGGCGGACGAGCGGGCGCGTCATCCGCACGCCGGCGGACTGTGGATCGCGCAGCCCGGAGCCCGCGGCCGCGCCGCCACGCGCTGGGTGGAGGGCCCTCTGCCCTAGGCGCGGCCGGTCGCCCGTCAGACGGCGGGCGCCGTCGGCGGGCTCGGCTCCGACGCGGGCTGCGGCACGAGGGTCAGCCGCGAGATGCGGTAGCGGTCCGTCTCGGCCACGCGGAGCAGGTGGTCGCCGACGAGGACGGAGTCGCCCACCACGGCCACGCGGCCGATCCGGTCGAGGACGAACCCGCCGACCGTCTCGTACGGGCCCTCGGGCAGCTCGATGCCCAGCTGCTCCGCCAGGTCCTCGAGGATCATCCCGCCGTCGACGTCGTGCAGCTGCTCGGCCGCCTTCGCGTCGACCGCCTGGCGGGCGCCGTCGTACTCGTCGTAGATCTCGCCGACGAGCTCCTCGAGCAGGTCCTCCAGCGTGATGATGCCGTCGGTTCCCCCGTACTCGTCGATGACGACGGCGATCTGGTGGCCGTCCTGGCGCATGGTGCGCAGGGCCGCGAGCACCTTCGTCGTGCCGGGGACCGCGAGGATCGGGCGGGTGATGTCGGCGACGCTGCTCGCGGTGCCGGCGCGACCCGCCTCCGGGAACGCGGACATCAGGTCGCGCACGTGGACGAAGCCGAGCACGTCGTCGAAGTCGTCGCCGACCACCGGGTAGCGCGAGTGCGGCTGGTCGAGGACCGCCGCGTAGCCCTCGGCCACGCTGAGCGCGCCGCGGAGGAAGTCGACGTCCGGGCGCGGGCGCATCACCTCGGCGACGCGGCGGTCGTCCGCGCGGAAGATGTCGGTGAGCAGCCGGCGGCTGTCCTCGTGGATCTCGGTGTTGCTGGAGATCATGTCGCGCACCTCGTCGGCCGAGACGCTCTCGCCCTTCTCGCGCGGGTCGGCGCCGAGGAGGCGGACGACGGCGTCGGTCGAGACGGACAGCAGCCAGATCACGGGGCGCATCAGGCGCGCGAGGGCGTTGAGCGGGGGCGCGAGGGCCTTGGTGAACGCGACGGACTTCTGCATCGCCAGGCGCTTGGGGACCAGCTCGCCCAGCACCAGGGAGAGGTACGCGATGACGAGGGTCATCAGGATCAGGGCGACGGTCGAGGCGGCGGAGGCCGAGAGGCCGAGCGACTGCAGCGGCGGCACGAGGTCGGGCGCGATGGTCGAGGCGCCGTACGCCGAGGAGAAGAAGCCGGCGAGCGTGACGCCGATCTGGACCGCGGAGAGGAACGTGTTGGGGTTGCGGACGAGCTCGGCGATGCGCCGGCCGCGCTCGCTGCCGGCCTCGATCGCGCGGACCTGGCTCTCGCGGAGGCTGACGATGGCCATCTCGGTGCCCGCGAAGACGCCTCCGAGGAGGACGAACAGCACGACGAGGCCGATGTTGAGGAGGGTGTCGAGATCCACGCCGACCAGAGTAGGGATGCCGGCCGTGAGAACGCCTCGTGGACTCTCAGGGAGCGGGGTCGGGCGGGACGACGCCCCGCCCGCCCCTCGCTCAGGACGCGTCGGCCGGGCGCACGCCGATCGTGAGGATGAGGTTCGCGTAGATGCGGCGGTCGCCCGAGGCTATGGTGAGCGCGACGTCGGGCGTGCGCGCCTCGGCGTAGAAGGCGTGCCGCTCGAGCGAGGTGAAGGGGACGCCGTCGAGGGACCGGCGGAAGGAGTCCTGCGCGGGGACGTCGATGCCGGGCGCGGGGGTCATGACCGTCGCCTCCTCGACGACGATCGCCGAGAGCAGGGCGTCGAGGATCTCGTCGACGGTCAGCATGTCGGGCCGGAGGTTCAGGTGCACCAGCGCGGAGTTCGGTCCGAGCGTGGTGCCGACGGGGTAGTTGCCGTCGGCGATGAGGACGCGGGAGCCGTGGCCGGCGCGGGCGAGCGCGTGCAGGATCTCGGGGTGGAGGAGGGTCGTGGTCAGCAAGAGGAGCTCCTAGAGGTCGTGGAGGTGGGCGACGGACGAGCCGGCGAGCAGGCGGCCGGGGAGCCTCCGCTCCTGGGGACCGGGCTGCTCCGCCCCGGAGTCGAGGCGGAGGCGGACGAGGGCGGCGGCCTCGGCGGCGATCGCCTCCGTCGGCTGGGCGATCGTGGTCAGGTGCGGGCGGACCACGCGGGCCAGCTCGACGTTGTCGAAGCCGACGACGGAGAGGTCCGTCGGCACGCGCAGTCCGGAGTCGCCGAGCGCGATCAGGGCGCCGACCGTCAGCTCGCGGTTGCTCGCGAACAGGGCGGTCGGCCGGGGGCTCAGGGCGAGGATCCGCTCGACGGCGGCGACCCCGCTCTCGACCGTCAGCGGGCCGCGCACCACGGCGTCGGCGGCGGGGTGGACGCCGCGCTCGGCGAGGGCGGCGAGGAAGCCGGCGGTCCGCTCCCGGGTGGAGGACACTCCGTCCTCCCCGCCGAGCACCGCGATCGAGCGGTGGCCGTGGTCGAGGAGGTGGCGGGCGGCGGAGGCGCCGGCGCCGGCGTTGTCGAGCGCGACGCGATCGGTGACCAGTGCGTCGTCGATCCAGTCGACGGCCACCACGGGGGTGCCCTGCTCGGAGGCGCGGCGCAGCGCGTCGACGTCGCCCGCGGACGGCACCGCCACGATCCCGTCGACCATCTTCTCGAGCAGCAGGTCGACCGCGGCTCCCGGCTCGGGGCGGCTCACACCGACCAGCACGCCGATGCCCTCCTCGCGCAGGGCCCGCTCGAGGCCCGCGATGATCGAGAGGTGGAACTCGTTGTCGAGGGCGGGCAGCAGCACTCCGACCGTGCGGGAGCGCCGCGAGCGCAGGCCTCGAGCGAAGCCGTTGACCCGGAAGCCGACCTCGGCGGCCGCCGCCTCGATCGCCGCCCGGTTCTCGGGGCGCACGGGGAGCCCGTTGTAGTGCTTCGAGATGGTCGAGAGCGAGAGGCCGGTCAGCCGCTGCAGGTCCTTGTAGGTGGCCACGTCACAGGGTGGCGCGGGGCGAGCCGTAGCCGCTCCAGCCCGGGATCGTGCCGTCGGCGTCCCACAGGTCGAGCCAGCCGGTGCTGCCGGGCCAGAGGAAGACCTGGCCCTTGATCAGCCGGTTGTTGCGCTCGGCGCCGCGCAGCGCCTCCTGCTCCTCGGCCGTGAGCACCAGGGAGGCGGCGGCCAGGTTCGCCTCGATCTGCTCCGGCTTCACCGCGAACGGGATCGGGATCTGGCCGCGGTTCACCGCCCAGGCGAGGCACACGACGGCCGGATGCACGCCCCGCTCCTCGGCGATCGCCCGCACCGCGGGGTGCTCGATGTCGACGATGTCGCCCTCCACCCGGTCGCGCTCCGGCCGCGACGGCGAGCCCAGCGGCGAGTAGCCGATCGGCTGGATGCGGTGGTCGAGGCAGAAGCGGAAGAGCTCCGGCTGCTGGAAGCAGGGGTGCAGCTCCATCTCGTTCAGCTGCGGGGCGATGCGGACGTCGGCGAGGATCCGCTCGAGCTTGGGGATCGTGACGTTGGAGGTGCCGAGGTGCCGGACGAGGCCCCGGTCGACCAGGCTCTCGAGCGCGCGCCAGGTCTCGAGGAACGCCTCGTGGACGTAGGGGCGGGCGTGCGGATCGCGTGCGTCGGTCTCGGCGTGCGGCGGGTGGTGGTTGGGGAAGGGCCAGTGCACGAAGACGGCGTCGAGCACGTCGAGACCCAGGTCGGCGAGCGAGCGCTCGACGGAGGCGACGACCGCCGCGGGCTCGTGCGCGTCGTTCCAGATCTTCGACATGACGAAGAGCTCGTCTCGGTCGACTCCGGAGTCGGCGATCGCCCGGCCGACGCGCGGCTCGTTGCCGTAGACGGTGGCGCAGTCGAGGAGGCGGAAGCCGGCGCGGAGGGAGTGCTCGACCGCGAGGCCGACGGTCTCGGCGTCGTAGCGGTCGGAGCCGAACGTGCCGGCGCCGATCGCGGGGATGCGGCTGCCGCTCGCGAGGACGCGGTGGCTCGGCGGAGTGGGGGCCATGCGGATCCTCCTGGTGCGGCGGGGCGAAACGTTGCGCCTTACCGTAGGCGGGGGAGGGTGGCGGCGTCAACGATGCCGTGGACTGGGGCGCGTATCGTTTCGTGCGGTGGGTGCTTTCGTCCTCCGTTCCTGCCCCGCCTCCCTCGAGAGCCCAGTAGTCGTCGCACTCGAGCGCGACTGCGACGACTCCTGGACTCTCGAGCCGCGCGCTCGGCTCGCTCGCGCGAGAACTCAGGAGTCGTCGCACTCGACGTCGACTGCGACGACTCCTGGACTGTCGAGAAGAGCCCCGCCCCTCCGCTCAGACCAGCCGGCGCGACTCCTCCGTGACCACGCGGAACCAGCGCGCGCCGTAGCCGTCGAGGGGCACCGACACGGTGCCGTCCTCGCCGAGCGGGAGCGATTCGCCGCCGAGGGAGTCGACCAGCCGCGCTCCGGCGGGGGTGTCGGGGAGCGTCAGGTGCGCCGTGCGCGGGTTCGACGCCAGGTTGTGCACTGCGACGGTCGTGCCGGTCGACGCGGACATCCGGTGCGCGAGCACGCTCGGCTCGTCGCAGGGGAGGTGCGTGTACTCGCCCCAGCCGATCTCCGGCGACCGCCGGTACAGCCAGGCGAGGCCCTTCACGTGGGCCAGGAGGGAGTCCGGATCCTGGAGCTGCGCGGCCGCGTTCACGTGCTCGGGTCCGAAGCCGCCGCCGGGAGGGGCGGCGATCAGGTCGGAGGCGTCGGCGCGCGAGAAACCGCCGTTGGCGGCGCTGCTCCACTGCATCGGGGTCCGCACGGCGCTGCGGCCCGGGATGTCGGCGTTCTCGCCCATCCCGATCTCCTCGCCGTAGTAGAGCACCGGGGTCCCGGGCAGCGAGAAGACCAGGCTGTGGACCAGGCGGACGCGGCGCGGGTCGCCGTCGACCATCGGCGGGAGGCGGCGGACGATGCCGCGCCCGTGGATCCGCTGCGACTGCTCCGGAGCGAACGCCGCGAAGACCTCGTCGCGCTCGTCGTCGCTCAGCTGGTCGAGGGTGAGCTCGTCGTGGTTGCGCGCGAAGTTCGCCCACTGACTGCCGACGGAGATCTCGGGGCGGCTCGCGAGCGCCTCGACGAGAGGCGCCGCCTCCTCCCGGGCCAGCGCGAGGTAGAGGCGCTGGTTGCCGATGAAGTCGAACTGCATCGACAGCTCGTCCGCGTCCTCGCCGCCGAAGAAGCCGAGCTGCTCCTCGCGGGTCACGTTGACCTCGCCCAGCAGCATCGCCTCGCCGGAGCGCCGCGAGACGAAGCGGCGCAGCAGGCGCAGCCACTCGTGCTCGTCGCGTTCGCCGGGCTCGATCAGGTAGGGCACCGCGTCGACCCGGAAGCCGTCGACGCCCAGCTGCAGCCAGAACCCGATGAGCTTCGCGATCTCGTCGCGCACGGCCGGGTTCTCGGTGTTGAGGTCGGGCTGGTGCCGGTAGAAGTGGTGCAGGTAGTACTGGCCCGCCTCCTCGTCGCGGAACCAGACGCCGTCCTCCGCGTCCGGGAAGACGTTCGCGGGCTGATCGGCGGGCGGCTCGTCGCGCCAGACGTAGTAGTCGTGGTACGGGCTGTCGGGGGAGGAGCGGGCGGCCTGGAACCAGGGGTGCTGGTCCGAGGTGTGGTTGACGACGAGGTCGACGATCACGCGCATCCCGCGGTCGTGTGCGGTCCGGATCACCTCGACGACGTCGCCGTGGTGCCCGAAGCGCTCGTCCACTCCGTAGAAGTCGCTGATGTCGTAGCCGTTGTCGCGGCCGGGGGACCGGTAGAACGGCGCGAGCCAGAGGCAGCTGACGCCGAGCTCGGCCAGGTAGTCGATCCGGTGGACGAGGCCCTCGAGGTCGCCGACGCCGTCGTCGTCCCAGTCCATGAACGTCTTCACGTCGAGGTTGTAGAAGACGGCGGTGCGCCACCACAGGTCGCTGGTGTCGGTGACCCTCATGCGCGGGGCTCCGGGCGGGAGGAGGCGGAGGGTGCGGGGAAGAGGGGCGCGGGCGCGGGCGTCCCGGCTCCGGTGTGGGAGGTCGCGGCTGCTCTTGTCGGGTGGTAGC